>JABXHP010000353.1 GCA_013373575.1 Oceanospirillaceae bacterium
CCCATGATATTACTGAGCATAAGCGGCGTGAGGCTGACGCTTGGCGACAAGCAAACTACGATAGTCTGACGACGCTAGCGAATCGAAATTACTTTTTGCAGCAGTTGAGTGCCCGTCTGACGCGTGCGAAACATACCGGTGGCCAGTTCGCAGTAATGTTGCTGGATCTCGATCAATTTAAAGAGGTTAATGATTCCCTAGGGCACAGTCAGGGAGACTCGCTGCTGGTGCACGTCGCACAGCGTTTGGTCCATGTTTTGCGAGATACTGACCTTGTTGGCAGATTGGGCGGGGATGAGTTTGCTATTATCGTTGAGTTTTCAACGATTGAGCAGCTCGATCCGCTTCTCACGCGGCTGCTCTCTGAGATTGAGCAACCAGTGGATCTGCATCAAGCGCAGGTATCTGTTTCAGCGAGTATAGGTGTTGCAGTGTTTCCGGATGACGGTGACACGCCAGGCGAGCTGCTCTCGCATGCCGATGAGGCAATGTATCACGTCAAGGGGCGGGGGCGTGCAGGCTACTCCTTCTACTCCTCTAAGCTGTCTGAGTTGACTAAACGTAGGTTACGGCTTGCTTCGGACCTGCGTGCAGCCATCGGTACAGAGCAGATCAGTGTTGTCTATCAACCTGTTGTCTCTGCGCACTATAACCGCATTGTTGGTGCTGAAGCGCTCTGTCGCTGGTCGCATCCCGAGTTGGGCGAAATTCCACCGAGTGAATTTATTCCTCTAGCAGAACAGACCGGACTTATTCAACGGTTGGAGGACTGGATACTCGACACCGTCTTGCAGCAGCTCGTGCAGATTAATAACCTGAATGTGTCGCCTGTTCGAATCTCCGTGAATATCTCTCCACTGCGAATTATGCGTGAGCCGAAACGTTTGAGTGAACTCGCAGCGGAGCTCGATAGTTTGGGAGTTTACCCATCCCAGCTAGTTATCGAGGTGACCGAGGGTTTGTTGCTTGAGGCGACTGAGGAGGTGTTGGAGCTGTTCGATATCCTTAATAAGCAAGGTCTCGTAATCTCCCTAGATGACTTTGGTACCGGCTACTGCGCGCTCTCTTATCTGATGCACCTAAATATTCAGCAAGTCAAAATAGACCGGTCATTCGTAGAACGCATCGACAGAGACGCAAATAGCCAAGCACTTTGCGCTTCAATTATCAGCCTAGCTAAAACCTTAGGTCTATCTGTGGTGGCAGAGGGTGTTGAGGAGGAGGTGCAGAGAGACCTGCTTTCCGGACTTGGCTGCGACTACTATCAGGGCTTCCTTTTCAGTAAGCCCCTAAAGCCAGAGGTGTTGATGCAGAAACTGGCCGAGCAGAGGCAGCATGAAGAGTTGGTTTTGACAGGTGACGGCGACAGTGCGAATTTGTAGTATCGACTGATTAATTCGTTGCCTGTTGGGTATCTTTGTCAACTGGTGGTGTTTCGTTTACAACTTCAGTTTTGAGAAGTCTCTTGAATAAATCGCTAATTTTCATCCCCGGTTTAGTGTCGGATCAGCGCGCTTGGCGAGAGGTTGAGCAGAACGCCTCGGCTCTCGGCCTCTCCACGGGCATTGCTGATCTATCTGAGTCCGACTCGATTACAGCAATGGCGCAGACAGTTCTTGACCAATTTGAGGGTCAGTTGATTCCTGTGGGCCACTCGATGGGCGGTCGAGTGGCAATGGAGATGGCGCGGCTCACGCCCGAGCGGGTGTCTGGGTTGGTACTGGTGGCTACTGGCGCACACCCTCTCGCTGAGGGTGAGATTGAGAAGCGGGAAGGGGTTATAGCCCTGGCGAATCGCGAAGGTATGCAGGCGTTGTGTGATCAGTGGCTGCCACCAATGCTGGCGCCGGGTACGCGTGGGGCCAACCCTGCGCTTTACAGAGAGCTTGAGCAGATGGTTCTGGATGCGGGGCCCGAATTGCATGAGCGGCAGATTCGAGCATTGGTTGCGCGGCCTGATGCGCGCTCAGTGCTTGAGGGGTTGACGGTACCTACGCTCTTTGTTGCGGGCGAGTACGATGAGTGGAGTCGTCCTGAACAGCATCATAAGATGGCGGCAAGTGTAAAACAGGCTGCGGTTGCGGTAGAGGAGGTTGCGGGTGCTGGGCACTTCCTACAGGCCGAGGCTCCTGAGGAGTTTAGAGATCTGCTGCTTCGCTGGTTAGCGCGCTCTGAGCTACTTTAACCGCTCTTGGGTAACGCTCTGCGTTCAATAGTCTCTGTTTCATCGCTAAGCCCCAGCGGTAGCCGCCGAGGGCACCGTCGGAGCGGAGTATGCGATGGCACGGGATGCGCAGTGCGATTGAGTTGCGGGCACAGGCCGAGGCGACAGCACGCACTGCAGTGGGTTGGCCGATAGACTCTGCCAGTGCGCTGTAGGTCTGGCGGCTTCCCACAGGCAGCTGCTCGAGCGCTTCCCACACCTGTTTTTGAAACTCCGTACCGCTGATTCTGACCGGTATTTCGCTTAAGTCGCCAGGAGAGCTTAGGTAGTTCTGATAAGCGCGCCAAGTACGTTCCAGTAATGCATCGCTCTCGGATATTGCAGCGTCCTCCGGGAAAGATATCTGGAACTTCTCCAGCACGGCTGCAGGCGTCTCGCCAAACTCAGCATAAACCAAGGCATCTGCCTGCGTTGCAATCAAGAGATGGCCGAGAGGTGTTTTACCCTGTTTGAACTTGATAGCTTGAGTCATTAGGTGCCTTGGCTGGATTAACTGGCTACTACGAGTGATAGAGCTCGGTAGAAGAAAACAGGTTAACACTTACAGCTCAACTAAGCAGCTTAGTATTTTGCACCTATTTTCCTATGAGTCCCGCTCAGAGATAAAAACTTCAATAGAGAGGTGCAAAACAGGTCCACCCTCTCTGCAGAGGGTGAACGTGTTTTAGGGAGGCGGGGTTTAACGCGAAGCCAGAACAGCTTTCAGTGAACTATCCATCTCTTTCAGACTCTGCTCTGTGCTCTCCCAGTCGATGCAGGCATCGGTTACGGATATGCCATATTTGAGTTCGCTCAGGTCCTGCGGAATTGATTGGTTGCCCCAGCCGATATTTGATTCGATCATTAGGCCGATGATCGACTTGTTACCCTGCATGATCTGATGGGTCGCATCTTTGGCAACGAGCGGCTGGCGCGCCGGGTCTTTGCTGGAGTTGGCATGGCTACAGTCGATCATAATGTTCTGTGGCAACTTGGCTTTCTCGAGCGCCTGCTCGGTCAAGCTAACTGAGACTGTGTCGTAGTTCGGGCGTCCATTACCGCCACGCAGCACCACGTGCCCGTACTTGTTACCGCGGGTGCGAACGATGGATACCTGCCCTTGGGAGTTGATACCCAGGAATGAGTGCGGATGACTCACTGATTTCATTGCGTTTACCGCAACCTCGAGGCCACCATCCGTGCCGTTCTTGAAACCCACAGCGCCCGACAGGCCAGATGACATCTCGCGGTGAGTCTGTGACTCGGTTGTACGCGCGCCAATCGCTGACCAGCTGATTAGATCCTGCATGTACTGAGGTGAGATTGGATCAAGAGCTTCGGTTGCCAGTGGCAGGCCCATCTCAGCGAGATCCAGCAGGAGTTTGCGACCAATATGCAGACCCTCTTCAATCTCGAAGCTGTCATTCATATGGGGGTCGTTGATTAGACCTTTCCAGCCAACCGTAGTGCGGGGTTTCTCAAAGTAGACGCGCATAACCAGCACGAGAGACTCTTTTACCTCCTCCTGCAGCGCTTTGAGGCGTCGAGCATAGTCAATTGCCGCTTCTGGGTCGTGTATAGAGCAAGGGCCAACGACGATAAACAGGCGGGGGTCTTTGCGATCCAGAATATCGCGAATAACCTGGCGGCCCCTCATGACACTATCGGCAGCCTTTTCACTTAAGGGTAGCTTTGCTTTCAACTGATCGGGTGTGATCAGTGGTGCGTTTGATTCAATATTGAGATCATCTACGCGAATATCAGACATTATTGCTTTCCAAATATAGGGATATCATTCGAGTGTGGATTTTGTAACACAAGGTTAGACGGCTTTTAAGGTCTAGACTGTAGGAAAAACTCATTTATAGTGAAGTAATTAGCGCAAACGCAGATAATAGATCAGACAGTAAAATTTAGGTCATCTCTAAGCGTTTAAGTCGGTTTTAAAGTTGAGGTTATTGGTGGTTCAAAAAGTGCGCTCTATCGGTAAGCGAATTGTTCAAATCTCACTGCTATGGCTATTTGCTCTTCAAGCCCAGGCGTCCATTTTTGGCAACAATTCAAATCAGCCTCTGGACGTGGAGCAAGCGTTCGTTATGTCCGGTGGGCAAACTGGCGCTGACAGTGTTGAGTTGGTTTGGACGGTTGCCGAGGGCTATTACCTCTATCAGGAGAGAATCGAGTTCGAGCTGGCCGAAGGCATTCAGATAGATTCGCGTGAAGATTCACAGACCGACACCAAGGATGATCCGCTGTTCGGTAAGGTCGAGGTCTTTCACAACCTTGCGCAGGTCAGCCTAAAGCTTGGGCGTGTTGACGACTCAGCTCCTGCAGTCTCAACGTTGAAGGTAACCTACCAAGGTTGCTGGGAGGGCGGCATCTGCTACCCGCCGGTGACGAAAAACGTTGATCTCGTCGACCTGGCACTGCTAAACCCGACGCAAAAATCGGCAGCAGCGGAACTAGACCCAGAACCTATTGTGCTTCAGAGTACAGACAGTAAGTCAGCCGCAGTGGAGAGTGCGCCTCTTTCGGAGCAAGATCTGTTTGCTCAAACCCTATCAAACGCATCGCTACTGACCCTACTGGCGGTCTTCTTCGTTGCAGGCTTGGCGCTCTCTCTAACGCCTTGTGTCTTCCCCATGATTCCTATCCTCTCTGGTATTATTGCCGGGCAAGGGCATCGAGTGAACACGCGCAAAGGGCTGGTGCTCTCTGTTATCTACGTGCTTGCAATGGCGGTCACCTACACCATCGCTGGTGTAATAGCAGGACTGTTTGGTGCTAATCTCCAGGCGGCGCTGCAGGAGCCCTGGGTGATTGGTGTTTTCAGTCTGATATTTGTCGCCTTAGCGCTCTCCATGTTTGGCCTCTACGACCTGCAGTTTCCATCGGCATTCCAGACCTGGCTGACTCGCGGAAGCGACCGTCAGAGAGGAGGTACCTACGCTGGCGTCGCCATAATGGGATTTCTATCGGCGCTTATTGTGGGTCCATGCATGGCGGCGCCTTTGGCGGGTGCACTGATATACATCGGCCAGACTGGGGATCCTCTTCTGGGTGGCATGGCGCTCTTCGTGATGTCCTTGGGTATGGGCGTGCCACTTATCCTAATCGGTACCTCGGCAGCTAAAGTTATGCCCCGGGCAGGGGCGTGGATGGAGTCGGTGAAAGCCGGTTTCGGTGTGATGCTGCTGCTCATGGCAATCTGGATGCTTGACCGCGTGGTCCCCACCGAAGTGAGTATGTTGCTCAGTGCGCTGGTATTGATAGTCAGCTCCATCTACATGGGGGTATTCAATAGCAACTATGAGGGTGTGCATGGCTGGGCCAAGCTGTTCCGTGGTTTGGGTGTGGCGCTACTCGTCTATGGGGTTGCGCTGTTGTTGGGGCTTTTGTCGGGTGGTAAGAGCTTTATCTACCCGCTGCAGTCATTCGCTGGCAGCGGTGGTGTTGCAGCCCAAAGCAGCGACAAGCTCAATTTCGTCAAGATCACTACTAATGCTGAGCTTGATAGGCAACTAGCAGTAGCTAAGCGCAATGGACAGCCTGTAATGTTGGACTACTATGCAGATTGGTGTGTCTCTTGCGCGGAGCTCGATTACGTTACATTCGCAGACACACAGGTACAACAGTCGCTGCAAAGCGTACAGCTGATTAAGGTTGATGTAACCGCCAATGATGCGGAGTCTAAGCAATTGTCTCAGCGCTACCAAGTTCTGGGCCCGCCAACTTTGCAGTTGATCAACAGCGCCGGTGAGTGGCGCAAAGATTTGACCCTAGTCGGGGTACCGCAGCCTGAAGAGCTGCTAAACAATCTCCAACGCTTATGAATGAGAGGACTTAACAATTATGAAAATTAAAGTGCTGTTGTTTACTCTGGCTCTGTCACCCTTGGCTCTTGCTGCCGATGCAGATTCGGGCAAAGAGCTCTATGAAGAGACAGAATTTGAGAAGGAGATAAATGGCGAAATGATGTCTGATGCCACGTGTAGTTCGTGCCACGTAGACTCGGACTTTACAAAGGCTGACCGCAAAGCACAGGACTATCGGGGAGTGCACTGGTGGGTTAACGCGTGTAACCAGGCGATGAATACTGCGTGGTTCCCCGAAGAGGTTGACGATGTGACAGCCTACCTCAACCGCGAGTACTACAAATTCCCGCAGGAGTGAAATGCCGAAGCTAGCAAGCCCGAACTCCGCCGGCTCGCTAGTTTAGCTCAGCGTAGGTAGGTTTTACTGATGCTGCGAAAGTGGTCAGTACCTGCCTGCTGCAGCCACTCAAAGATCACCATCTCTTTGCTGACAATATCGACGCCGCGCTGACGCATGCGCTCGAGGGCGAGCTGTCGATTCTCTTCACTGCGCGAGCTTACCGCGTCCGCAATGACAAACACCTCGAGACCAAGCTGCTTCAACTGCAACGCTGTCTGTAGCACGCAGACGTGCGTCTCCATGCCACAAATTACCACCTGTGAGGGCACCTGTTCTCGAATCTGTTCGAGGCAGTCAGAGTCAGCTGCGCAGGAGAAGGTGAGTTTCTCAAGTCGAACAGCCGAGCTAGGGAGTGATTCGAGTACCTTATCTGAGGTTGCTCCAAGCCCTTTAGGATACTGCTCAGAGTAGAGTGTTGGTATGGAGAGCTGCGTGGCTACAGCGATTAGATCGCATATGCTTTGCTCAATTAAGTCACTCTGCTGCATCGCAGGTAGCAGCCGCTGTTGCATGTCAATAACGAGAAGTGCGCTTTCTGATGGGTTAATCAGCATAATTAAACCTCTGCGGAGTGCTCTGGGTTGAAGTAATCTGGAAAGTACTTCTCCACTACAACCGAGTCCGGTGCGTAGGAGTGACAGCTTCCCAGTAGATGCTGAGCAGGCGCGTTGCGCGGGTCTTCATGCGCGAGCATACGCGCCTGAAAGGTGACCTGCATTGCGGTAGTGGCAACGGGGCCGAGAAGCTCCACGAGGTGAGTACAACCTTTGGTGCCGCCAAATAGGTCGCGAACGCGC
>JABXHP010000084.1 GCA_013373575.1 Oceanospirillaceae bacterium
CAGATCGCTCTATCGCGTCTGGGACAGCCCGAAGAGGTTGCCGCGGTAGTCGGTTTCCTCTGTAGTGAAGCAGGCGGTTACGTGACAGGCGAAACTGTTCACGTCAACGGCGGGATGTACATGGGCTAGATTGGATCACTGTGAGTGACAAATTCTCCCATCTAAAGATTGTAATTCTCGCGAGAAAAGGGATAATTGCCTGCAGTTGAAAGACGTCGATCTTGGCGGGTTGTAGCTGAGATACGAATTATATAAAATCCCAGACCGCATTCTGGGGTGCGATGGGATTAAGAACACAATAGGAATCGATATGAGCAATATTGAAGATCGCGTTAAGAAAATTATCGCTGAACAGCTGGGCGTAAAAGAAGAAGAAGTGACTAACGAAGCTTCTTTTGTTGAAGATCTTGGCGCTGACTCTCTGGACACTGTAGAGCTGGTTATGGCTCTGGAAGAGGAATTCGAAACTGAAATTCCTGACGAAGAAGCAGAGAAGATCACTACTGTTCAGCTGGCTATCGATTACGTAAACGCTAACCAGTAATCGAACCACTCTGAACGGTTCTGAAGCCGCAATTGCCTAGTGTAGTTGCGGCTTTTCTGTTTAAGGCGTGATGGAGGATCGCTAATGGCTCGCAAAAGAGTCGTTGTCACTGGACTGGGTCTACTGACCCCCGTTGGCAATAACGTAGAAGATACTTGGAAGAATATTCTTGCTGGAACAAGCGGTGCAGCTGAAATCAGCCACTTTGATGCATCAAGTTTTAGCACTCGTTTCTCATCATCTGTGAAAAACTTTGAGCTTGAGCCCTATCTCAACCCCAAAGAAGCACGCAAGATGGATCTGTTCATTCAGTACGGTATGGTTGCTGCAATTCAGGCAGTAGAAGATGCCAAGCTGGAAGTGACAGAGGAGAATGCTCCTCGTATTGGTTGTGCGATCGGCTCAGGCATTGGTGGTTTGCCAATGATTGAGGCCACCCACAACACGTTGAACAATTCTGGTCCTCGACGTATCTCCCCCTTCTTTGTGCCAGGCAGTATCATCAATATGATCGCCGGTAACCTCGCGATCAAATATGGCTTCCGCGGCCCCAATATCGCAATTACCACAGCCTGTACAACCGGCACGCACAACATTGGCCATGCCATGCGCATGATTCAGTATGGTGACGCCGATGTGATGGTTGCTGGTGGTGCTGAGATGGCAACCACGCCGCTGGGTCTAGGTGGTTTCGCCGCTGCACGTGCACTCTCTACACGCAACGACAGCCCACAAACGGCTAGCCGCCCTTGGGACCGTGATAGAGACGGATTTGTGCTCGGTGATGGTGCTGGCATGTTAGTGCTTGAGTCTTACGAGCATGCGAAAGCGCGTGGTGCACAGATCTACTGCGAGCTCAGCGGTTTTGGAATGAGCGATGACGCTTTCCACATGACCTCTCCACCAGAAGATGGTGCTGGTGCGGCGCTCTCTATGAGTAACGCTATCAAGGATTCAGGGTTGAATTCTGATCAGATCGGCTACATCAACGCCCACGGCACCTCCACGCCGGCTGGGGATATTGCTGAATCGAATGCAGCGAAGCGAGTCTTGGGTGATGCAGCTAAGTCTGTACGCATGAGCTCAACTAAGTCGATGATCGGGCACCTTTTGGGTGCTGCCGGTTCAGTTGAGGCGGCGTTCTGTGTGCTAGCCCTGCGCGATCAGGTTGCCCCGCCAACTATCAACCTCGATAATCCATCTGAAGGCTGTGACCTGAACTATGTTGCGCATGAAGCGCAGCAGGCAAAGCTTGAGGCGGCTATCTCCAACTCATTCGGTTTCGGCGGTACCAACGGAACGTTGGTGTTCAACCGTATCTAACTGAACCGGTGAGTTGAGGGAGCTCTCTCAACTCACCCACGTACCTATGCAGCCTCTTACGCTTATCAACGGTAGCGCGACACGCACGCTAGCCTCATCAGACCGTGGCTTTAACTTCGGTCAGGGGGTCAGTACGCGCATTAAGGTGGTTGCGGGTAAGGCTCAGCTATGGCGCTTTCATATGCAAGCACTGCAGCAAGGGTGCGCAGCTCTGGGTTTTCCTATCAATGCCGTGGATAAGTTAGTTAAGCGCGATCTGGGTATTTTGCCCAAAGCTGATCTGAGCCTGCGGGTAACGCTGACGGCCGGAGTGGGCTCGAATAGTGCAGCAACCCCAGTCGAATACCAGCCCACGAGAGTGCTTCAGATCGAGCCCGACAACTTTGTTGAACCTCCTGTGGAGGGTGTGGACCTCTGGCTATGTGAAACACCGCTATCCATTCATCCCCGACTCGCCGGAATCAAGCACCTTAATCGCCTAGAGCAGGTGTTGGCTCGCTCGGAGTGGCGTGACCCACATATACGTGAAGGTGTGATGTTTGATACTCAGGGGTATGTAGTAGGGGCTACGGCATCGAATATTTTCTGGGTGCAATCAGGTGAGGTGTACACACCCGATCTGTCTCAGGCTGGTGTAGCCGGAGTGATGCGTGCAGCGTTGCTGGAGCGCGCCCGTCAATTGGGGATAGAGGTGCACTCTGTGCGGGCTCGGTTAGCTGACCTAGAGGCCGCTGATGAGCTCTTTTTAACCAACGCATTTGATGGCGTTATGGCGGTTAAAGCTTGCGCGCAAAAACAGTATGCTGTGGGTTCAGGCACATTGACCCAAAAACTACGTACGGAGCTCGCTCAGGTACTCTATGATTAAGAAGTTTCTCTCCCTCGCTGTTGTTCTACTCGCGATCGCTGTTGGTAGCGGCTATTGGGGTTATCAACGCATACTCGAACTGCCGCAGCAACCGCTGGCACTGACAGAGCCTACTGTGCTTGAGGTGCCGCGGGGTACAAGTGCCTATCAATTTGCTCAAACGCTTGAGCAGCGTGGATTTGTCGAAGATGCACGTTGGTTACGTGCGCTGTTCAAACTTCAGCCTGATATGGCTGAGCTGAAGGCGGGGGAATATCAGGTCTCTGTTGAGGATAGCCTTGGCGATCTACTTAGGCGTGTGCGCTCGGGTGAGTCAATTCAGTACCGCGTCACGCTAATAGAGGGCAGTACCGCTCCAGAATTGTTGGCGGCGCTGCGTCAATCGACTGTGCTAAAGCATGAACTTCAGTCTGAGAGTGCAGTGGAGCTCGCTAAGGAGCTTGGATTAGATTACGCCTCCGCTGAGGGGTTGTTTCTTGCTGAAACCTACCAGTTTGAGCGCGGGATGAGTGATCGCGATCTTCTTCTTAGGGCGCATCAGATGCTGCTCACCGCCTTAGACAAGCATTGGCAGGCGCGCGATACAGATCTGCCCTTGGCGAGCCCCTATGAGGCGCTGACACTCGCTTCCATTGTTGAGAAGGAGACCGGGCTCAGCAGCGAGCGACCGGTTATTGCAGGGGTCTTTATCCGAAGACTGAACCGCAATATGCGTCTTCAGACTGATCCCACTGTAATCTACGGTATGGGCGAGAATTATCAGGGCAACCTCAGACGTAAAGATCTGCGTGAGAAGACGCCCTATAACACCTATGTTATCAAGGGTTTGCCACCTACGCCTATCGCAACGGTCGGTGAAGAGGCAATTGCCGCTGCGCTAAATCCAGCCGAGGGTACAGCGCTCTTCTTTGTTGCTAAAGGCGACGGATCGCATCAGTTTTCTGATACGCTTGATGCACACAACCGCGCGGTGCGCGAATATCAGCTCAAGCGGCGGAAAGATTACCGCTCATCACCAGAGGCACAACAGTGAGAGGAAAACTGATCACCCTTGAAGGTGGAGAAGGGGTAGGGAAGTCGACTAACCTCGCCTATGTCCGAAATCTCCTCGAGCAGGCCGGTGTAGATCTGGTGGTAACACGCGAACCAGGTGGCACCGAGGTGGCAGAGAAGATACGCTCGCTACTGCTAACGCCAAGCGAAGAGCCGATTGCCGAGCTAACTGAGCTCCTACTCGTCTTTGCAGCCCGCGCGCAGCATGTTGAGACGCTTATCAGACCTGCACTGGAGCGCGGTGCCTGGGTGCTGTGTGACCGTTTTATTGATGCTACGTACGCTTATCAGGGTGGCGGCAGAGCGATGAATCTAGGGGTGATAGCTCAGCTCGAGCAGCTCGTACTAGCTGAAGTTAGACCAGATATAACCCTGCTTCTCGACCTGCCGGTAGAGGTGGGAATGGCGCGCGCTCGCGCTCGCGCTGACCTCGATCGGTTTGAACAAGAACAGATGAGCTTTTTTGAGTCGGTGCGTAGTGCTTACCTTGCACGTGCCAAGGCTGAGCCAAATCGCGTTGCTATAATTGACGCTCAGCCCGCCTTAGAGAAGGTACAGCTGCAGATACAGCAGGCACTGCAACAGCTCGGAGTGGCGGTGTGATGGATCTACTCCCTTGGCACAAGACGCTTTGGGAACGTCTGCACAAGCAGCGCCTCGAAGGGCGACTGCCGCATGCGATGCTTTTTGCTGGCGCCAAAGGTGTCGGCAAAGTGCAGTTTGCGGAAGCACTCGGTACCACGCTGCTCTGCCTAAACCCGCTTGCGGGTGAGGCTTGCGGACAGTGTAAGTCCTGCGAGCTGGTTAAGAGTGGCAGCCACCCAGACCTTTTGCGTTTGACGCCTGAAGATGTAGGTAAGGTGATTAAGGTCGACCAGGTACGCGCGGTTATAGATCGCCTGCATGGAACTGCTCAGCAGGGTGGTTATCGCATACTGATTGTTCACCCCGCGGAAGAGATGAACATCGCCTCTGCCAACGCCATACTTAAAACACTGGAAGAGCCGGGTGACGCCACGCTCATAATTCTAGTGGTTGATCAGCTTGGTAAGGTGATGCCGACCATTAGGAGTCGATGCCAGCGTATCGATTTCAACTTGCCCGACACCAAGGTGGCTACTGACTGGTTAGCGAGCGAAGCTGAGATTGGCGCAGATGAAGCCGGTAAGTTTTTAGCGCTTGCTCAAGGCGCACCCTTGCTGGCACGAGACTGGAAGCTCTCGGGCGTGAAGGAGCTGCGTGCAAAGTTTCTTAGTGGACTTGCTGATCTGCTCAAGGGGCGAGTCAGTGCTCTGACCCTGGCTGAGCAGTTGCAGAAAGAGGATGTGGGCCTGATGCTAACCTGGTGGGGTACACTGATGAGTGATATCGTACAGATACAGTTAGCAGGTGCTGAAGGGCCTAAAACTAACCTCGATATGGCAAAATTAATCAGCGCAATAGCGAAACGTGTCGATTCTGGTGCTATCTTTAAGCTAAGTGATCAGATTCATCAGGAGCGCGCAGCTCTTTTGTATCATCAAAACCCCAACAAGCAGCTGATGCTAGAAAAGTTGTTTTTGGATTGGAAGAGTTTTACTCAAACGGATTAACTTATGGCCATCATGCCACGCATCAGTCACGGGATACTCTCGTTGACGGTGAGCAGTAAGGAGGATCTCTACCGCGCTTACATGCCGTTTATCGGCAGCGGTGGATTGTTCATCCCTACAACACGCTCTTACCAGCTAGGTGAAGAGGTGTTTATGCTGCTAACACTAATGGAAGAGCCTGATAAAATTCCGGTTGCGGGCAAAGTTGTATGGGTAACGCCTAAGGGTGCACAGGGCGGTAAGACGCCTGGTATCGGCATTCAGCTCTCCAATGATGATGCGGCTCTTGTGGGCAAAATTGAAACCTATCTGGCAGGAGCTCTTAGCTCTGGCCGTCGTACAAACACTCTCTGATTTTACTTATGTACATTGATTCTCACTGTCATTTAGACAGACTTGATCTATCCAAACACGATAACTCACTTTCCAATATCCTCGAGGACGCTCGCCAGCGCGGTGTACACAAGATGCTCTGCGTCGGCATAGATCTGAACCTCTATGCGCAGATGCTTGAAGCGATTGAGGGCCAATCTGATGTCTATGCATCTGTGGGTATACACCCCTGTCATGTGGTCGAAAGCCCTTGGAATGAGCAGTTCCTGCGCCAGTCAGTTGCCGAAAACAGCCGCGTGGTTGCACTAGGTGAAACGGGGCTCGACTTCTACTACACCGCTGATACCAAAGAGCAGCAGATAGAGAGCTTCGCAAACCATCTTAAGCTTGGGGGTGAGCTCGATCTCCCGGTGATCATTCACACTCGTGATGCGCGCGAAGAGACGCTGAGGGTGATGGCGGATCACGCCAATCCTAAGAGTGCTGGCGTAATGCACTGTTTCACTGAAACTCAGGAGATGGCGATGCGCTCGATTGAGATGGGCTTTATGGTCTCCTTCTCGGGCATCATCACCTTTAAGAATGCTGCAGAGCTTCGTGAAGTGGTGAAAGCGGTGCCGATGGAGAGCCTACTCATCGAGACCGATTCACCCTACCTTGCACCGATTCCTTATCGCGGTAAGCCGAATCAACCGGGCTATGTCGCTGAGGTAGCGGCTTGCGTTGCAGAGCTCAAAGGAATCTCCGTTGAGGAGGTCGCCGAGCGTACGGCAGATAACTTCCATCGGCTCTTCAAGCGTGCCGTTTAGAATCTTAGATTCTCGCTACAGTCTGAGCAACCCAGCATATTGCTGGGTTTTTTATTTAGGGGTTGCTTTGATTAAAAAATGAAATTAATATCGGTTATATCGTTATAACTATTGAGCTATCCCGGTTCTTGTTAGCGTAGGTACTTAGTGATGAAAAAGTCACGAAATAGCTACGAAAACGCGAGGCAGATGGCGAACTAGTTTAACCAGCGAGCATAGGCGTGCAGTGACACCACTGCGCCTTACCAGTGTTGTTCTCCCCGTAAGGGGCTCTTTAAGCGGCCATTGGCCGCTTTTTTTATGGTTTTTACTCGTGAGGCGCTAGGTGAGATAAGTCAGGAGTTGACGGGGATCGTCTTGTTTAGGTGCGATTCAAGCGGGATAGAGTGCCTCAATCGATTCTGCTACCGTGCTGACAATACGATCCATCTCATCGCTCTCTATTTTGAAAGGCAGGCCGAACTGTAGGGTATCGCCGCCCCAGCGCACATAGACCCCACGTCGCCAGCACTCAAGCGCAACCTCATAGGGGCGCAGCGTGGGATCTCCCGCTTTTGCAGCCAAAGTGATACCCGCTGCGAATCCGAAGTTACGGATGTCGACAATATGGTTTATGCCCCGCAGGCTATGGATTTTGGATTCAAATTCGGGGGCTTTATCCGCAACGCGTTCGATCAGCTGTTCCGACTCGAGGATGTCTAACGTTGCCATAGCGGCTGCACAGGCGACTGGGTGGCCCGAGTAGGTGAAGCCATGGGGCAGTTCAACGCTGTGTGGGGCTCCACCCTTGGTTATGAAGGCGTCATAGATCTCTTCTCCAAGTAGCACTCCGCCAAGGGGTACAGCGCCATTGGTAATCTGCTTGGCGAAAGTGATTATATCGGGGGTTACACCAAATGCTTCAGCGCCCCAGTATGCACCTGAGCGTCCAAGTCCGGTAATCACCTCATCAAAAATCAACAGTATGTTGTGTTTGGTACAGATCTCTCTGAGGCGCTGCAGGTAACCTTTGGGCGGTACGATAACTCCGGCCGAGCCAGAGAAGGGCTCAACGATAACAGCAGCGATATTGGACGCATCATGTAGGGCGATGAGTGACTCAAGCTCATCTGCCAGCTCCGCGCCTTGCTCCGGCATCCCCTTGGAAAATACCGACTCAGCTCTCCAAGTGTGATTCAGCAGGTCTGTCTCCAGACCCTGACCCCAGAGTTTGCGATTCGCTGGAATACCGCCAAAGCTTATACCGCCCCAGCTAGCGCCATGGTAGCCCTTTTGGCGAGCTAGAATTTTGGTTTTCGACGCTTGGCCAGATTGGCGCCAGTAGGCACGTGCAATTTTTGTGGCTGTATCTGCAGCTTCGGAGCCCGAATTGGTCAGACAGACGCGGTTTAATCGCTCTGGAGCAAGGTCACAAATACGCTCTGAGAGTTGAAAGGCTAAGGGGTGACCGAACTGAAAGCCGGGTGCGTAGTCGAGCTTATTGAGCTGTTTGAAGACCGCTTCAGCGATCTCGGGGCGGCTGTGCCCAGCACCACAGGTCCAGAGGCCCGATAAGCTGTCGAGGATCTGCCTGCCATCAGCATCAGTGAGATAGTTACCTGAAGCTGCCGTGATAATACGTGGGTCTGATTTGAATTCGCGGTTGCCCGTGTAGGGCATCCAATAGCTGTCGAGCTGACGCTGTGTCAGTCCGGCGCGTTCTGCCTGATTCATTGCTAGGGTCTCAAACAACAACTAATGAGTTGCCCAAGAGTAGTGGAAAATAGCCTTCTAGGCGAGTGTAATACGAGGGAGCCTCTAGCGGAGGCTCCCAGATTGAGAAGGGGCGTTTATTCTAATCGTCGGTATCAGGAGTAATGCTGACTAGCATTTTTGCTAGATCTAAGAGAATGATCAGCACTTTGTTGTGGTAACAGACACCCTGTACATAGCGGCGCGTCGACTCTTCGTTAACAGCGCTAGGGGCGCGATCGACTTCGCTTTGCGGCAGGTTAATTACTTCGTCAACTGCATCAACAACGAGGCCAATAACTTCATTCTCGTTGAGTTCGACGACGATTACACGGGTAGAATCATCGGCTTCAACGCGAGAGAGTTGAAATAGAGTACGAGTATCAATAACGGTAACGACGTTACCACGCAGGTTAAGAATACCGAGAATAGAGTGATCGGAGCCTGGAACGGGTGTGATGTCGCTGTATCGTAGCACCTCCTTTACGCGCATAACGTCGATACCAAATCGCTCGTTATCGACTCGAAAGGTCGCCCACTGGTGGTAGATAACTTCCTCTTGTTGCGTCTTTCGCTTGCGCTCCTCATCCTGGCGCTGATTAACAGCTTCCATCATGCGCAGTTGTTCCGCAGCAGCTTCCAAACCCATTGGTATATCCTCGTGTAACAACTACCAGCCAAATGCGGGTAAATATCCGGGTATCTTTAAGTAGATACAGTATAGAACTGATTTTAGATTTATGCTTCTTCTAGTTAGAGGCAGTTATCCGGCTTCGGCAGCCCTGCGAGGCGCGCGAGACGTTTCGGTGGGCTGCCGGTGCTCTTGTTTGGGGGGAGAAGCTGCATCAGATAGATACTGCGACCCTTGTCGGCACCCAGGTTGAGACCGATATATTTGACTAGCGGACGCATAGCAGGAGAGTGATCAAACTCTTTGTAGAAGTTGCGAACCTGTTCAATGAGTTCCCAGTGGGCCTCAGTAAGCTCGACCTGCTCATCCAGCGCTAGGGCGATAGCGACGCAAGGCTCCCAGTCGTCCAAGTTTTCCAGATAGCCCTCTGGGTCTAGCGCGATGGTTCTGCCAGCTACCTCTAAACTCGCCATTAGCTCCAGCTCACAGATCGGCTGTGATTAATGCACAGATCAACAAAGCCAGCATCATCCACTGTCTGTATACCGCTCGCTGATACCCCCCTGGCCTCTAGGTCAGGTTTAAGAGCGAAGCAGTGAAATTGACTAAGTTGCTCCGCATAGTGCTCGGCTGCCCAGTAGATGCCGTCTTCGATAAATAGCAGGGCGTCCCCATCGCTGTAGGAATCCAAACAGTGATTGAGAAGTTCGGCTTGGTTGGGCCCGCGATTGAGTATATGAAGCGTGGTGTCAGACATTAATCACAACCTCGTGCTCGCGTATAAGTTCTTTCATACCTGCTGCATCTAGGGGTACAACCTCTAATGAGAGCGACTCGGGCTGCAGCCCTCGCTGGTGCATGCTTTTTTCGCAGATGTAGATCTTGTCGACATCATAGAGTGGCAGCGACTGCTGCATCGCCGCCAGATTTTTCTGTTGGATCGCTGCGGGTTTGTGCTCGGGGAGCAGCTGGAAACAGGCGTCATCGAGCAGCAGTAGTGAGACTGGCTGGTCGAAGAGTGCGCAGGCGAGTGCCAACTCGATGGCTTCGCGCGCTGCGGCGCTGCCGTAAGGTGCTTGTCGTGCGATAATGAGGAAGCGTTTCAAGCTCCACCTCCAAACGTTATGACTCTATCGGAGGCTGCACAAGCCGCCACTAGCTGCCCCAGTCCTGAGAGTTCCGCTGCCTCAATGAGATTATCACCCTCAACTCCATAGCGAGCTGTCTCAGCCGCATTAACAATACCTCGGCGAATCGCCGCCGCGATACAGACAACCGCATCTAGCTGATGTTCACTAATAAAACTCTGCCACTCTAAGGGTAGGTTAGGCTCATCCTGAGGGGCTAAGGCCAATCTGTTGGCACTTTGCACGCCCGAGCGGTAGAAGAATATGCGCTCTATCTCATGCCCTTTGGCTAGCAGGGCGCGCGCAAAGCGCAAAGCGGTCGCGCTGCTTTGCGAATCGATTGGAGCAGACTGTATTAGGAGAGTAAATTTCATGACCGGATTTTATCAGCAACGTTGAGGTAAAAAAAATCCCCGCACTGGGCGGGGATCACATTAGCAAGCTGAGCTTAGTCGTCGTTGAACGCACCCACCAAGCTTAGAAGGTGCACGAACAGGTTGTAGATACTCAGGTATAGACCGACGGTTGCCATGATGTAGTTGGTGTAGTTGCCGTTGATAATTTGGCTTGTATCGTACAGCAGGAAGCCCACCATTAAGACTACCACCGCAGCTGAGAATGCCAGCTGTAGGCCAGAGATGTTTACACCAAACATTGGCAGCACGAAGAGTGCCAACATCGCTACCAACAGTACCATTGAGCCCGCAGCCAAGAAGCCGCCCATGAAACTAAAGTCCTTGCGGCTACTCATGACATAAGCTGTTAGACCGAAGAAGGTGAAAGCGGTCATGCCCAGCGCGGTCATCACTACCTGACCGCCGTTAGGCACAGCGAGGTAGTGGTTAATGATAGGACCAATTCCGAAGCCCATCAGGCCGGTGAAGGCAAAGGTCAGTGGAAGTGCAGCAGCGGTGTTCTGCTTCTTATTGATCACGAATAGCATAATAAAACTAACGATTACGCTGCCAAGGTAGACCATGAATGGCGGGTTGATCGCCATAGATACGCCTGCCATCAGGGTGCTGAACACCATAGTCATCGCCAACAACGTGTAGGTGTTGCGAATCATCTTGTTGGTATCGCGTGCAGATGCCTGAGTAGCAGCAGGTGTCACGTGATTGTAGGTTGCCATACTTACCTCTGATTTAATTATATTGAAGCTCTCGAAGTGGCGTTTATAACTGACGCTTAACGCTCACGCCAGCTGTGACGCCTTTTCCTGCCTCTTATATTGGGTGTTTCGGCCGGAATTTCAAGTTAAATCGATATTTGCCTGCGAGCCTGACACTCAGCTGAAAGAAAACAGGGATCCTTTGCCCCGAAAAGCGCGTAATTTCGTCATTGCTCGGTGTAACCAATCGCCGTTCTGGCTACAATGTCGGGCAACTATCAGAGATCTAATAAAAGGATATAGCTATTAATGTCTGCCACGCCCGTGCACTCCAGTTTTGAACACCTGCGCTCTCAGAAGATCGCCTCACTTGATATAGAAGTGTCCGAATATGAGCATCGAGCCACAGGTGCAAAGCATTTCCATATCAGCAGTGATTATGATGAGAATGTTTTTCTGGTAGCGCTGCGTACGATGCCCGAGGACTCAACCGGTGTAGCACACATTTTGGAGCACACTGCGCTTTGTGGGAGTGAGCGCTACCCCGTTCGCGACCCTTTCTTTATGATGACACGGCGCTCGCTGAACACCTTTATGAACGCCTTCACTAGCAGTGACTGGACCGCCTATCCATTTGCGAGTCAGAACGAGAAAGACTTCTACAACCTGTTGGATGTCTACCTTGATGCGGTATTTTTCCCGCGCTTGGACCCGCTCGATTTCGCTCAAGAGGGGCATAGGGTAGAGTTTGAAGAGAGTGGTAATGTTGACTCGGCTCTCGTGTACAAAGGCGTTGTCTACAACGAGATGAAAGGAGCTATGAGCTCAACCACCTCGGTTCTGTGGCAGACGCTCACGAAATACCTCTTCCCCACAACGACTTATCACCACAACTCGGGTGGTGAACCGATGCAGATTCCTGAGCTTACTTACGAGCAGTTGGTTGAGTTTCATCGCACCCACTACCACCCCTCAAATGCCATCTTCATGACCTTTGGTAATCAGCCCGTTACCGAACTGCAGTCACGCTTTGATGCGAAGGCGCTGGCACGTTTTGAACGCTCTGATATAGAGCTCAGCGTGCCGGATGAGCAGCGTTATTTCGCGCCAATTACAGTAGAGGAGGCTTATCCCCTGGATGAAGATGAGCTCGAGGGTAAGACACACCACGTGCTTGGCTGGTTGTTGCCGCGCTCAATAGACCTTGAGGCTGAGCTCAAAGCTCAACTGCTGTCACGCGTGCTGCTGGATAACTCAAGCTCGCCACTGCGGGCGGCGCTTGAGTCAACGGATCTAGGTGCAGCACCCTCACCGCTCTGTGGTATTGAAGACTCCAACCGTGAAATGAGCTTCATGTGCGGTATTGAGGGTAGCGATCCGCAGCAGGCTGAGGCTTTTGAGACGCTGGTGCTTGATACGCTACAACAAGTGGTAGACGAGGGGGTTGATCAGGCGATGGTCGCTGCGCAGTTGCATCAGCTTGAACTGCAACAGCGCGAGATTACTGGTGATCATTACCCCTTCGGCATGTCGCTGATTCTTGCCTCTCTCTCAAACGCTATCCATCGCGGAGATGCCATTGCCAGCCTCAATATCGACGCCGTGCTAGAGCAGATGCGCCAAGATATCCAAAACCCAGATTACATTCCGGCCTTGATACGGGAGTGGCTGCTAGATAACCCTCACCGAGTGCGTTTGACGCTCCGTCCGGATAGTAATATGTCAGAGCGCAAGGAGCAGGCTGAAGCGCAGCGGTTGGCCGCTATCAAAGAGTCTCTAGATGACGCGGCGAAGCGCGAATTGATCGCTCAAGCTGAAGCGCTAGAGGCGCGCCAGTCTCAGCAAGATGATCCTGATCTCTTGCCGCAAGTGACGCTTGCCGATGTGACGCAGAATATCACCTTCCCCGATGGTGAGCTGCTCAGTGAGAGCCCAGAGCTACACTGGTATGAAGCGGGAACCAATGGTTTGGTTTATCAACAAATTGTTATCGACTTGCCAGATCTAACTGAGCGCGAGCAGTTCCTCTTACCGATTTACACTCAGTGCTTATCAGATCTTGGTTCTGGTGGGCGCAGTTACAAAGAGCATCAGGCGCTGGAGAGCGCTATTACCGGTGGGGTAAGTGCCTATATGAGCGCTCGAGGGAGGGTAGATGACGCTGCGCATCTCAAGAGCCTCTTGGTTGTCTCAGGCAAAGCTTTGGCGCCCAATCAGGCGGGGCTCTCTGCCTTGATGGTTGATATGCTTGAGACGCCTCGCTTTGATGAGTTTGGTCGTATGCGTGAGCTGATCTCGCAGTCACTCTCGCGTAAAGAGCAGAGCGTCTCTGGCCAGGGTCATATGCTGGCAATGCAAGCAGCAAGCGCAGGTTTAGCGGCAGGAGCATCCCTCTCCAACCACTCTCGCGGGTTGACTGCGATTGCTCGGATGCGGGATCTCAAGGCTCAGATCGCCGAAGATACAGGGGTAGAGTCATTTGCGGCTGAGTTGCGGGCGATCCACGCAAAGGTTATGCAGATGCCGCGACAGGCGCTGATAGTGGGCGAGGATGAGCACAAAGCGGTTTACCAACAAGCACTTACAAACGAGATCACTCGTCTGGTAAAAGGCACAGATTTGACTGGTTTTACTGGTCAGATTTATACATCGGAGCAGTCTCAGGTTTGGGTGGCAAATACCCAGGTTAGTTTCTGTGCCCGAGTCTACCCCACTGTTCCTGTTGGGCATGCAGATGCGGCGCCATTGACGGTTCTTGGTGAGCTTCTGCGCAATGGCTACCTACACCGTGCTGTGCGCGAAAAGGGCGGCGCCTATGGCGGTGGTGCAAGCCAGGACTCTGGTGACGCGGTCTTCCGCTTCTACTCCTACCGCGACCCTCGCACTTTGGAGACCTTAGAAGACTTCGATAGATCGATAAGTTGGCTTATTGATGGCGGTGCTGACGCAGCGCAGCTTGAAGAGGCGATACTGGGTGTCGTAAGTTCAATCGATAAGCCAGGCTCTCCAGCGGGTGAAGCGAAGGCGACTTACCTGAATACGCTCTTTGGCCGTACTCCAGAGCAGCGCAAAGAGTTTCGTCGCGCAATTCTTCAGGTGAAACTTGAAGATTTAGCGCGCGTCGCACAGACCTACCTCGCTGACAACAGCAAAGCTCGAACGGCGATCGTTACGCATGCCAAAGCGGCGGAGGCTCTGCCGGCGGAGTTTAGCCGCTTTAAGGTCTGATTCTGTTGAGCGACATACGAGTCGAGCGCCCGCTGCTGGGCGTCTCGCTGGTAATATTTGCAGAAACGGTGCTGGTAGTTACGGGCATCCTGATTAGGGAGCTCGGTGGTGATGTGGGCGTCGCGCAGATCGTCTTCCTGCGTAACAGTATCGGCCTGTTCTATATGCTAGCGTTGGTGCGTTGGCAGGGTGGCATAAGCCTGCGTACCAGCCGCCTGCATTTGCACTTTATGCGTGCCTCGATTGGTGTGTCAGCAATGGCCTGTCTCTATTATGGCTGGACACATTTGCCGCTCGGCACGGCAGCAATGTTGAAGCAGACCGGACCGCTGTTTTTGCCTATTTTAGGTCTCTGGCTGCTACGCGAGAAAATTCATCCAATATTGCGGTGGAGTTTGCCGATCGGTTTTATCGGCGTCGCCTTGATACTGCAGCCGAGCAACGCTAGCCTGCAGCTTGCGGTTTTGGTGGGCCTAGTTGGAGCAGTATTGAGTGCTCTCGCGAAGATCTATATCCGCATGATGAAGGAGACAGAGCCCTCTCGCCGAATCGTCTTCTATTTTGCTCTATTTGGAACACTCATTAGTGCACCCTTTGCACTAACTAGTTGGGCTCCACTAAGCTACTGGCAGTGGGCGGGTGTTGCAGCCATAGGTGCGCTCTCTACCCTGGCACAACTCTCCATGACCCGCGCCTACCACAATGCACCAGCGGGTTATCTTGGGCCGTTCACCTACAGCTCGGTGCTGATCGCAACTTTGCTGGGTTGGTTTATCTGGGATGAGTCACTCTCAACGCTGACAATCCTGGGTATGGTGCTAATCTTCGCCGGCGGCGTCCTTACCGTACGAGCTAGGTCGAACTAGCGACTGGCCCTACAAACTCAAAAATAGCTCATACAGGCTTCACATTTTTTCACCTCGTTCACTGATTGATCGGGTGAAAAGCCAAACTTCATCTGTTACATTAATCGGATTCATTAAAAATAGTTATAAGCTTATTAGTCGTTTGGTAATAAAAACATCAAAAGTCTTAAGCCTATACAAGATCAAATCATTCCTGCCGGCAACCTAACGCTTGCCTGTGAAACGAGAAGAGGGAAGATCGATGAGAATCGGTGTACCAAGAGAGAACGAAGAGGGCGAAAAGCGAGTCGCCCTCACTCCAGATGTTGCAGTTAAAATGCAGAAACTGGGCTTCACTCTCGCAATTGAGAGCGGCGCTGGCGCCGACGCGAGCTACTCTGATGAAGAGTATGAGAAAGCGGGTGTAGAGATCGTTAGCGATCCCAAAGAGTTGTGGAGCAGTTCAGATGTTATTCTGAAAGTACGTCCACCCAAAGCGCACCCAGAGTTAGGCTTCAACGGTATTGAGCTGATGAATAGAGATCAGACGATCATCAGCTTCCTCTACCCAGCTATGAACCCTGAAATGCTGCAGGAGATGGCCGAGCACGGCATCAACGCTCTTGCGATGGACTCTGTACCCCGTATTTCTCGCGCGCAGAAGATGGATGCGCTTTCGTCCATGGCGAACATCGCCGGTTACCGCGCGGTGGTTGAAGCAGCACAGCATTTTGGTCGTTTCTTTACGGGTCAAATCACTGCAGCGGGCCGTATCCAACCTGCAAAAGTTTTGGTTATTGGTGCCGGCGTTGCAGGCCTTGCCGCTATCGGTGCAGCGAAGGGTATGGGTGCTATCGTACGTGCGTTCGACACGCGTCCTGAAGTAAAAGAGCAGGTTGAGTCGATGGACGCTGAGTTCCTGATGCTCGACTTCCCCGATGATGAAGATGGCAGTGGCTCTGGTGGCTACGCCAAAACCATGAGCCCCGAGTTCATCAAAGCGGAGATGGATCTGTTTGCTGCTCAGGCGGCTGAAGTGGATATCATCATTACGACAGCACTGATACCAGGCAAAGAGGCACCTGAGCTCATCACTGAGCGAATGGTCGCCAACATGAAGCCAGGCTCAGTTATTGTCGACCTCGCCGCCGAAGCGGGTGGTAACTGTAAGCTCACCGAAGCGAACAAGGTTGTGAACAAGCACGGCGTGACCATTATCGGTTACACCAACTTGCCAAGCCGTTTGGCAGCACAGTCTTCTCAGCTTTACGCGACCAACATGCTCAACCTGTTGACCGAACTCTGCCCAGAGAAAAATGGCGAGATCGATATCAACATGGAAGATGAGGTGATTCGCGGTGCAACCGTGGTGAAACAGGGCAACATAACTTGGCCACCCCCAGCACCACGCATCTCTCTGGCGCCAAAAGAGGACGTTGGCCTTAAGGCAAAAGCGCAGCTTGAGGTTAAAGAAGCTAAGCCGGCCCATCCACTCGCTTTCTTGCTCCCACTCGTTGTTGCAGGTGCGGCTCTATTTGGTTTGGGGGCGGTAGCACCGACCGAATTTATCGGTCACTTAACCGTATTCGTGCTTTCGTGCTTCATTGGTTACATGGTTATCTGGGGTGTATCGCACTCGTTGCACACACCCTTGATGTCGGTAACCAACGCGATCAGCTCCATCATCGTAATCGGTGCGTTGATACAGATATCTAGCGACAGTTTGGTGGTCTCTACACTTGCTGCACTGGCAGTGTTTATCACCAGTATCAACATTGTCGGTGGCTTCGCTGTTACTCAGCGCATGCTGCGCATGTTCCGTAAATAAGGGAAGCACAGGAGAATTATGATGAATTCAGGAATAATCACAGCTTCCTACATCGCAGCCAGCGCCCTGTTTATCATGGCTCTGGGCGGCTTGGCTCATCAAGAGTCAGCGCGTCGCGGTAACTTCTACGGTATGCTGGGGATGGCCATAGCGGTCGTTGTAACCATTATCGGCTTTGTAGAAAACAACGAAGTTCTGCTGGTCGGCGGTATCGTTGTTGGTGGTATCGTCGGTTACATCTTGGCTAAGCGCGTTGAGATGACGCAGATGCCAGAGTTGGTTGCCGTACTCCACAGCCTTGTTGGTTTGGCGGCAGTATTCGTGGGCTGGGCAAACGCGCTTGAGCACGACGCATCTATTGTCGGTATCGCCCTCTCGATCCACGCGGTAGAGACCTACTTGGGTATTCTGATCGGTGCGATGACCTTCTCAGGGTCTATCATGGCCTATCTAAAGCTCAGCGGTAAGGTCGGCGGCAAACCACTGCAACTGCCAGGGCGTCATCTGTTCAATATTGCATTGGGCGTGATCGCGTTCTACTTCATGCTGCAATACATGG
>JABXHP010000318.1 GCA_013373575.1 Oceanospirillaceae bacterium
GCAGGCTCAGAGATTTTCAGAGGCTCAACGTCCAGGTGCTGAATCAGGGCCTGAAATAGAGCCTCTTTCTTGAAGGGCTTGTTGAGGTAATCGTCCATGCCCGCATCAAGCCCCTGCTCTCGATCCTCAGGTAAGACCGAGGCAGATAATCCGAATATAAGTGGCTTGTGTTCGAGTTCTAGTGACCGAATACGCTTAGTCGTCTCAAGGCCATCTAGCTCAGGCATATGTACATCCATCAGAAATAGGTCCACATCGCCCCTTCTGGCCCTCTCCACGGCATCCGCTCCAGAGCTGAGCGTCTCTATCGTCAATCCATCCTGCTGCATCAGCCCTTGAATCACCTCATTGTTTAGCGCAACGTCATCAACGCTAACGATTTTGAGGTTCTGCAGCTCTTTCGGGTTTTCTCCATTAGAGGGCGCGAGATTCGCGGAATCACTCGTTGATGCAAGAAGCTTTTCTAATTGGAGTCTTCCGATGCGTCCGTATACAAGATTTATCTTTAGTGTATTGAGCCGATTTCTAAGGCTAGTGCTGGTGCGTGCCGGAAGGTGCACAACGCATTGCTCAAATTGCGATATTAAGTTCTGGTGGCTTACCAGTTCATCGATAAAGGCCTCTCCTGCCGGGCCTTCAAGCAGTCCACTATCAACGATGAGGTAAGCTGGTCCAGGGGCTCGATGACGTACGGTGCGCTCAAGCTCGCTTAAGCTACTGTGAAACTGTAGTTTCATGCCCAGATGTGCAAGCTGGGGTCGGAGGTGTGCCTCTAGATGAGGGTCTAACGTAAGGATATCCACCAAACAGAGGCTAAAATTCAGCGTTTTGGCCGATCTAGCTTTGACGTATTCTACAGGAATTCTTACATCGACACTTGTGCCTACGCCCTCCTTGCTGTCGATCTCTATGTTACCCTTCAGGAGTGTAACTAGACGACGGCAGATCGATAGCCCCAGACCTGTGCCGCCATAGCGCTTGGTGGTGCTATTTTCGGCTTGAGCAAACGCCTCAAACACCGTATCCAACTGCTCAGGGCTCATGCCGATACCATTGTCTTGGACGCGGATGCAGAGCTGATGCCTCTGCTCCACAAACTTTACGCTAAAGTGGACCTGCACCCTGCCATTCTGCTTAGTAAACTTTATCGCATTGCCTACAAGGTTAGAGATGATTTGGCCAACTCTCAGGCCGTCAGTGACTATCCGGTCAGGCACGCTGGGAGCGACTTCAACTTGTAGATCGATGCTCTTCTCGTCCGCATTAACGCTGAACAGATCAACCGCCTCCTGAACCAACGTCTCTATCTCAACCTCCTCCAGGTGAGCATCTAGCTTGCCTGAGTCTATCCGCGAGATATCTAGAACATCGTTAAGAATGCCCATAAGGCGCTCAGCAGCCTGATGCGCTTTATTGGCATAGGATCGGTTTTCAGAGTCCGCGATGCGGTTTTTTAGGATCGAGAGTAGCCCCAGAACTCCATTCATTGGGGTTCTGATTTCATGGCTTATATTTGCGAGGAAGGCTGACTTGGCGGCATTAGCGCTCTCTGCGAGCGCTTTGGCCTGCTCTAGCGCCTCTTGGCTGCGCTTCTGCTCAGTAACATCAAACATAGCGCCGTAGATAATCAGATCGTTGCCAGTCGCATCATTAACACCCTCGGCTATCAGGCGAATAAACCGCCACTCATTTGCATTCACCTTGACGCGGATGACCCTATCAAAGGTCTCTTGCTCTCTAACAGCTACATCAAAGGCTGTACGAGCCTGCTCAGCCGTATTTTGATCGACAGACTTAAAGAGTTGGTCCAAGGTTAATCGTTGGCGCTTGGAACGTCTCAAAAGGGTATATACCTCGTTCGACCACTCGGACTCATTTGTGGCAAGAGTGATACGAAACAGTCCAATCCCCCCAACCCTACGGGCTTGCTCTAAGTGTGCTAGCGCCTCTTGCAGCGACAATGTAGCGCTCTTTGTTACAGTAATATCCTGGGTACAGCCAATTAATAGACCTCTATCCTCTGCTCCGGGGCTTTCGAAGGAGGCGTCATCCCGCACCCAACGCGTCGTTCCATCGATGAGACGGATGCGATACTCTACGTGCAATGACGCACCAGTATCGATTGATCGCTGCAATTGTGCATCAACATCACTCAAATCGTCCGGATGTATAGAGTCCCTCCAGATTTTCCAAGCGCGCTCCGTAAGGGAGACCCTGGATCCATAAATTGCATACATTCGGCTGTCCCAGACCATCTGCTGGGTGCGCGGGCTGTACTCCCATATACCCAGCTGAGCAGAGGCTGCAGCGAACTCAAAGCGATTAAGTAGCGTCTGCTTCTCCTCCAGACTCGCCTCTAACTGCTCGTTGAGGTTAACGTTCTCCCTCTCTAACTGGTGCCGTAGGTCAATGGCGGCTTGGATATCGGTATTCGAGCCAAACCACTTAATCACATTGCCACTAGAGTCGGTTAGCGCGTGGGCGCGAGTATCAAACATTCGATACTCCCCCAGCTTGTTTCTAATTCTAAAATTTATGGCAAAGTCTTCACCCGATATAACGCTGTAGTGCCAGCGATCCTGCAAGCTATCCCGATCTTCTGGGTGCACAAACTCAAACCAACCTGATCCAATCAATTTGTCGGCAGCCTGCCCTGTATAGCTTTCCCAGCGAGAATTTACGAAATCACAGACCCCCTCCTCGTTAGTGGTCCAGGTGAGCTGCGGCATCAAATTGGCGATACCGGTTAAGCGCCCGATCTCAGCTTCTTGGAGAGTCCTGGCTGTACGCAGTAGTAACCGCTCGCGGAATACTTGCAGTCCGAAGAAGATGGCAATCGAGATAAGGGCGATAAGCATCTGTACCAGCCACTGAGGAAGGGGTTGGCGCTCTTTTACAAAGCCCTCAACCAAGCCAGGTGGAAGGTGCCGCACAATAATTGGCTGATCCTCTGCTATAACCGATCTGGCCAAATCCCCCGATCCTAAATTAAGTGGTTGTGATATGAGTAAATTACTTGACTCATAATCGATAACGGTTGCCGCTCGCCCCCCAAGAAGTTGCTCTAACCCCTGATATTCCAGCGTATCCTGGATACGTTTAGGCTCACCGAACATAAAGCCCCACTCTAAAGACTCCTCAGGAGCTATCAGCCAATCACCGTAAGTCGATACCAGCCAAGTGTCATAGAGGGGTATGTAGTTGCTGTTGATGCGCGCAAGGAGTTGGGTAAGATCCAAGTTTGCTAGGACGTAGCCGCTATCTAAGCGCAACCCAATTCGGACGGTTGGCCGGAATGGCACTTCTATCTGACCGTGCTCGACATTGAGATCAAAGCGAGACATATAGACCTGCCCCACTGCCAGTTGCTGCATTGCCTGGAAGTAGTTGCGGTCAGACTTATCCTGAAGTTGCGAGTCCGGAACTCGCTCTATTCCAGCAAAGTTTTTATCGAATCGGATGAGTTCTTTGCCGTTAAGGGATAACCAGCGAGCCTGAAAGGTGGAGGGGTTTGTAAAGAGTGCGGAGCGGATAGCCTCCGAGGGTAAAGAACCCAGGTCATCGGATCGGGCTAGAAGAAGTTCAAGTGAAGAGATGGTACTACGAATTGAAGTACCGAATATCTCGTTGTCCTTGGTTAGTGCAGCAGCTTGCTGGTTGGCGAGCTCGTTGAGCGCTTTATTGTGCGATGCTCTGTAGGACAGATCTGTGGCAAATGAGCTGAGTAGCGCGACGAGCAGTAGGGTGCCTGCACTCCAAATACTGAAGGTAGAGGTAAGCGTATTTCGCAACTTCACCGGATATTCTCACCTCTACATTCATGTGACGATTAGCAGCTAGCTCTTATTCTCAGAGTGAGCCTCAAACACTGACTCAATTTTTGCGGCAAGATAACTCGGCTCAACGGGTTTGCTTACGAACCCCGCCGCTCCCATTGACTTGGCTCGCTCTTTGATCTCATCTGTTGCAAAGGCACTGAGAAAGATAACTGGAATATCTTTGGTCATGGAGAGCTTTGACGTCATA
>JABXHP010000226.1 GCA_013373575.1 Oceanospirillaceae bacterium
CCAAGTCTCGCTTGGCATCATAGAGCAGCGCATAGATCACGATATAGAGTCTCTTATATCGGCGCTAAAGCAGACTGAGGAGGGTGGTGAGAGTGGGGACGGCGATTGGATTGTCGATCAAGCCCACCTGCCTCTGGTATATGATAGGGTGGATTCCGGCCACTACTACGCACTTCGTGTTGGCGAGCGAGTTCACTATTCACGCTCAGTTTGGGATACCACATTTGAGATAAAGACTCTGCCTATCGGAGCCACGGAGCAACTGCAGATAGTCCAGGTCTCCGGAGCGGTTTGGTTAGTTCGAGGTGTCGGTATAGAACGCGGGGGGCAAGCGATGACCCTATGGGTGGCTGAGGATGTGCAGGACGTACTGCTGCAGCAGAATTATGTAGTAGGTGCGATAGCAACGCTGCTTCTGCTAACCATTTTCCTTATGCTCGTAGTGCAGGGACGGGTTATCCGTTATGGCTTTGCCAAGCTCGACCCCGTGCGTGAGTCGATTCAAGCGGGCGAGTCCGCCAATCTTATCGAGCCGAGGCGTGTGCCAACCGAGGTTGCGCCTCTGCTGAAGGCGATCGAAGGGCTAATTAAGCGCTCCACGGTGCAAGTTGAGCGTACCAGAACGAGTCTTGGCAACCTTGCACATGAGCTAAAACGCCCAATTCAACGTCTAAAATGGATCGCCAAAGATGCGCAAGAGGCCTCAGTTAAAGATGAACTGGAGCTACTGGCCAGCGAACTCTCGCACATCACCCAACGCGAACTCAAACGCGCGCGCATCGCCGGTAATCCGACCCCGGGTCGCAATTTTAACCCCACTGAGGATCTGGCTACGTTCACCGAAATATTCGAGCGTATTTACCAAAAACCGATCCATTTCGAGAGTCGCTACCCCAAGGGGGCACTCCCCTTTGATCGGGATGATATTTTAGAGCTGCTGGGTAATCTGCTCGATAACGCTTGGCGTTTTGCAGCAACAGAGGTTCAGCTCCATATCTCGCCAATCGAAGGCGGGAACGCCTTTGAGTTCTGTGTCGAGGATGATGGTCCGGGTGTTGTGCAAGAACAGTTAGAACTTCTTTCGGTTCGTGGGCTAAGGCTTGATGAACTTCAGCAAACAGAGACCGGAAGCGGTTTAGGTATCTCCATTTGCCAATCCATAGCGGCCAGTTATCAGGGGCGTTTGGAGTTCTCACGTTCAGCGCTGGGTGGGCTCAAAGTCCGCGCAACTCTGGGTTTTAGCGACCAGTAGAATCGACCTGAACCAAAGCTAATCAGTGACAGATGAATTGAGACGCCTCACACAGGTGAGATGATCTCGTTGCCGCCGTGGGTTTGCGCAATTAAGAGATTGTCTTGAGCCTGATGAATCAGCTGGTGCACGGTCTCGGTCTCTTCAGGAATATAGGCGCTGGTGCCGATACTCAAGGTGATATTGAGCGGCTCTTTGGCGAACTCAAATTCCAGCTCTGCAGCAATGGTTTGCAGGCGGTGGCCCATGCCGACGGCATCACCGATATCAGCCTCCGACAGCAGCATAGCGAAGATGTCATCGCCGAAGCGACAGATAAAATCAGAACTGCGCTGTGTCAGGGCAATCTTCTCAGCGAAGCGCTTGAGCACCTGATCGCCAGCGTCCCAACCATATTGATCGTTGATATCGCTAAAGTTATCAATGTCCGCAATTACCAAGGCAAAGCGCATATTGTCGAAGCGTTGTGCTTCACCGAAGGACTTCTCTAGCACCGTTATGAGTGCGCGATGACTGCGCAGACCCGTGAGTGGGTCGCGCATCACGTCACGCAAGTGTGCCTGCTGCAGGCGACTGAGCTCCGTAGTATTGCGCATTGCGAAGAGACAACGCTGCTCCTCTAGCGGAACCAACGTCAGCTCGAAGATTTGTGCTTTGGTGAGGCCGAGGTAGCCCCAAATTTCGGGTGAGTCAGGGCCAATCAAGAGCTCCATTTTGGCGCGTTTTGTGTCGCTCCGCTCGGCGCTCTCAATAGCTTCCCGTATCGCCTCTACACGCGCCTCATCAAAAAGCTCATCCAGGGTTAGGTCGTTCAGTTTCGAGCTGTCTAACCAAGCGTTCTCACCAACAGAGACAGGCTCTATCTTTGCGTGCTTCACGACGAAGAGAATATCGGGGGATGCACTGACCAGCGCGCGGTTCTCGGGGGTAGCATTGAAAGCTTGGCTCATCCAAAAGATCTCCTGTAGTCCTACCTAGAGCCTAGCAGGAGATCCGCACTCGGCAAGCCTAGCGGCGGCTTTTTAGTTCCCGGTAGATGCTCACTGAGAAGATCAGTAGACCCGCCCATATAAACATAAAGCTGATCATACGCTGCAGAGGGAAGGGCTCGTGCAGGATGAATATGGCGCTTATTATCTGCAGAGTAGGCGCCAGATAGTTGAGAAACCCGAGTGTACTCAGTGGCAGTCGCTGTGCCGCTGAGGCGAATAGTAGCAGCGGTACAGCGGTCATGAGGCCCGAACCGATTAACGCCCAAGGGTGTGAGTCGAAGTGGTTCTGCCCCTCCAATACGAGCCAGTAGACAAATCCCAAAGCAATGGGGGCCACTAGCATAGACTCTATTGCCAACCCTGAAAGTGAGTTAACCGGCGTGCGTTTACGGATCAGACCGTAGAAACCGAAGAGGGTTGAGAGCGACAGCGCGATCCAAGGCACGCGTCCCAGCGCAATCAACTGCCAAATCACGCCAATGGCTGCGAGTGCCACCGAGATACGCTGCAGATTATTGAGCTGCTCCCCGAGAAAAATTCGTCCCAGAATGACTGCAATAAGCGGCGAGAGGAAATAACCCAGACTCGCTTGAATGACCTCTTTCTGCGCCACGGCCCAGATGTAGATCCACCAATTAAGGCTTATTAAGATCGAACTTAACGTGAGCCAGGCGAGAGTGCGAGGCTGGCGCATGATGGCCAACGTCGACTGTAGTTTTCCAGTGATCAGCAGCAGCCCTGCCACAATGAGTAGACACCAGATTACACGGTGCGCTAGTACCTCATCAGAGGGGACATCTGCCAGCAGTGTAAAGTAGAGTCCAAAGCCGCCCCAGATGGTATAGGCGCCGGTCCCTTGTAGCAGCCCTTGGGTGTAGGCCTTCACTCAGCGTTAACCGGCAGCGATATGATATCTGGATGCTGTTTGAGAGTGCTAATAAGCGTCTCCATCTCTGCATCGGTACCGATTGTGATTCGCAGGTAGTTGGCAATCTCAGGGCGGCTAAAGTGGCGGACTAGAACACCTTTGGTACGCAGAAAGCCCATGAGTTCACCACCCTCAAGATAGCGGTGTTCAGCGAAGAGAAAATTGGTCGCTGAGGGGAGTACTTTAAAGCCCAACTCCTGCAACTGCGCAACTGTCTGTTCGCGGGTCGTGACAATTTTCTGGGTACACTCCTCAAAGTAGGCTCTGTCCGCTAGCGAAGCGACCCCAGCTTTTATAGCGACCATATCCATGGGGTAGGAGTTGAAGGAGTTTTTTACCCGCTCTAGCGCGTCAATTAACTCTGGCTGACCAATGGCAAAACCGATTCGCAGCCCCGCCAACGAACGTGACTTGGAGAAGGTCTGCGTAACAAGCAGGTTTGGGTAGCGCTCAACCAGTGCGATGGCTGACTCGCCGCCA
>JABXHP010000196.1 GCA_013373575.1 Oceanospirillaceae bacterium
CGATACCGGCGCGGAAAAGCGCCTCGTTAGCGTAAATATTCCCAACACCCACCACGACATGCGAGTTCATGATGAGCAGTTTAATCGCCTGAGAACGCCCTTTGCAGGCTTTTGCTAGGTGATCTGTATTAAACGCATCCGTCAAAGGTTCTGGCCCTAGAGAAGCGAGAAGCGTATGAACTTCGCCTTGAGGCTGCCACAGTACCGCTCCGAAGCGACGTGGGTCCGTCAGGCGTACCATCATGCCGCTATCAAAAATGAGCTCGACGTGATCATGTTTGCCGGGAGGCGTCTCCTGCGGTAAAACGCGCAGACTACCTGACATACCGAGATGGATCAGCAGTTCACCATTGTCAAAGCCGATTAAAATATACTTACCGCGACGCCCGACTTGGCACACCTCACGACCGACGATCAGCTCAGCGAGGTCGGCGGGCACCTGCCACCGCAGTTTTGGCTGACGCACTCGCACCGCGGTAACGCGGTGCTTATCGATGTGCGGCTCAATGCCTCGGCAGGTCGTCTCAACCTCTGGTAGTTCGGGCATAGTCTCTAGAGCACCTTAACTGTAGAGGCAATTTCGGCGGCGCGAGCTCGCAGCTGATCCATGCTCTCTTCACCCGTACGATCGTAAGCAAGTGCTACACCCATACGGCGGTAGGGGCGTGTTGTCGGTTTGCCAAAAATCCTAAGGTCGGACTGCGGGTATGCGCACGCCTCCTCGATGCCGCTGAACTCTGGCGTTCCATCTTTAGAGGCAAGGATTACTGCACTGACAGCCGGGTAGCGCTGTTCGATAGCAGGTATCGGAAGACCGAGAAACGCCCGTGCGTGCAGTTCAAACTCATTGAAATTCTGCGTGCCTGCCAGCGTTACCATGCCGGTGTCATGCGGGCGTGGGCTCAGCTCCGAGAAGTAGACGGCATCTTTGGAGATAAAGAACTCGATTCCCCAGATGCCAGCGCCTCCGAGCGCCTCAGTTACGCATTTTGCCATCGCGTTACACTCTTCCAGCTGTGCCGGATCAACGTAGCAGGGCTGCCAACTCTCCTGGTAGTCACCACGCTCCTGACGGTGGCCGATAGGCGAGCAGAAGAGCGTTTCACCCTGTTTCTGTGTCACTGTTAGTAGGGTTATCTCGAAGTCGAAGTCGATAAAGCCCTCAACAATCATCTCCTTGAGGTCGCCGCGAGAGCCCTCTAAGGCGTAGTCAAAGGCGTGGCGCATATCGGCCTCGCTTTTAACTACTGACTGGCCCTTACCGGAGCTCGACATCAGCGGTTTGACCACGCAGGGGATACCTACCTCTGCAACAGCCGCGGTGAACTCCTCATAGGTGGTTGCATAAGCGTAGGGTGCAGTACGCAAGCCCAGCTCTTTTGCTGCCAAGTCGCGAATCAGCTTACGGTTCATGGTGTAGTTGGCCGCTTTTGCGCTTGGGGTTACCTGTATCCCTTGAGCTTCGTAGTCGTATAAGCGGTCGGTACGGATACTTTCGATCTCAGGTACGATGATATCGGGCTGATGCTTAGCAACGGCTGCATCCAGTGCTGTGCCGTCAAGCATTGAGAATATTTCAGCCCTGTCGGCAACCTGCATGGCGGGAGCTCCCTCATAGGCGTCACATGCGATCACACAATGGCCCATACGCTGCAGTGCGATAACGACCTCTTTGCCCAGTTCTCCAGAGCCTAGCATCATCACTTTTTTCATCGTACCTACCTGCTGGTTATGAATTAGTGTGAGGATTCTAACTGTTTTTTGGAGTTAAAGCAGACTAAGGATGGGGGATGCGAGAGAGTAGGGGAGTTCTGAGGGTGAGACGTCTATTAAGCGAAACAAAAAAAGGGCCCATAATCCATTATGCGCCCTACGTGAGATAATCCTTACTCCATGCAGCCTTATCCGCTTCCTGCGTGACCCTGATTGCCGCGTCATATCTCGAAGATTATCAATCCCTGATTCTTACGACTCCTTCGTAAGCAATCCATGGTCACATAATAACTAGCCACTTGCGTGGTAAGTATTGGAATAGTTCCTATTTTTTATACCAAAATAGAATAAAGATTCCTTTTTCGTAATATGGAAAAGTCAGCCATTTCGCGCGCTGGCGCATCAGCATGTATACTGCGGCCAACCTAATTTAACGACACCCCGAGGTATATTGTGGCTTTCGATCCGAGTCAGCGCGCGTTTCCATCTACTCGCATGCGTCGTATGCGGGCTAGCGAGTTCTCCCGTTCGATGATGCGCGAGCATCTGCTAACACCGGCCGACTTTATCTATCCGATGTTTGTCATAGAGGGCGAGGATTGCTCTGAGTCTGTGCCCTCCATGCCGGGTGTTGAACGTCTTAGCATCGACCGTCTGGTCAAAGCAGCGGTAGAAGCCTGGGAGCTGGGTATTCCTGCAGTCGCACTCTTTCCCGTTACCCCTGCTGATGTAAAGTCGCTGGAAGCAGAAGAGGCGTGGAATCCGCAGGGCCTCGCGCAACGAGCCGTTCGTGCGATTAAAGCAGCCTGTCCGGAGATTGGTGTAATCACCGACGTGGCACTCGATCCATTCACCACCCATGGCCAGGATGGAATTATTGATGAGAGCGGCTATGTGCTCAATACCGAGACCGTAGATGCTCTGGTACAACAGGCGTTGTCGCACGCTGAGGCGGGTGCAGATGTGGTTGCACCAAGCGACATGATGGACGGCCGCATCGGCGCCATTCGCGAAGCGCTTGAGGCGAACGGCTATATCAACACTCGAATTCTGGCCTACTCTGCCAAGTATGCAAGCGCTTACTACGGCCCATTCCGTGACGCTGTTGGTTCAGCGGGCAATCTTGGTAAGGGCAACAAGTACTCGTATCAGATGGACCCTGCGAACTCGAATGAGGCGCTCCATGAAGTGGCGCTGGATTTGGCTGAGGGTGCAGATATGGTGATGGTAAAACCGGGCATGCCTTATCTGGATATCGTTCGTCGGGTCAAAACAGAGCTACAGGTACCGACCTTTGCCTATCAGGTAAGCGGTGAGTACGCCATGCATATGGCTGCCTTCGAGAACGGGTGGTTGGATGAAGAGTCGGTCATGCTGGAGTCTTTGCTGGCGTTCAAGCGTGCTGGTGCTGATGGTATCCTCACCTATTTCGCTGTAAAAGCCGCACGCCTGCTTAACAAAGCTTAGATTAGATCGGC
>JABXHP010000300.1 GCA_013373575.1 Oceanospirillaceae bacterium
CCCTATTGCGAAGGGGATAAGGACAAACAGCGAGTGGCTGAAACCGCGATGGTAGGTGAAGTTAGAGACAGCATCACCGTAGTCAATGAGTACATCAAGGTCGGGCAAGGTGCCCAGTGCCGCGCCTATGAGCGCCGCTTTACGGCGGTGCTCGGGTTTTACACAGACGGCCGCAACTGATGCGCCTAAGGCAATTTGAGTGAGAGAGTCCATGAATTTAATAAGACCAGGTTAAACCAAACAGTTAGGTTACGCGAAAGCGCGCCACTTGGCTCAGGTGTATCAAGAGTAGAGGGTCATACGCGATGCTCAAACCCCCGCGAGTCAAACAGCGCCGGCCTCTCAGGAGAGGGCTTGTTGAAGTTTATCCATAGTGATTGGCTTTCCGAGGCAGCTATCGGCACCGGCCTCTATCAGTTGGTCGGTCTCTTGGCCGATTGTCGCCGCAGATAGCCCAATAATTTTACCGCCGTAGCCCGCCTCGCGCAGTGCCTGTGTCAGCGCATAGCCATCCATCTCGGGCATCATAATATCGGTCAATATGAGATCGAAGGGGTGCTCTGCGTTGTTAAACATCTGTAGGGCTAATGCGCCGTTAGTGGCACAGAAAACCTCGGCACCCTGTTTCTCAAGCATGGTTTTGGTGAGGATTTGAAGCGTCTGGTTATCCTCCGCAAATAGAATGCGCAGGCCGTCAAAGCGGTTATTGGGCTTTGCCTTAGGCCGCTCCTCAGCGCTGTGAATGGCAGGGAAACTCAGTTCAAAACAGGTACCCGCAGCCAGCTCGTTACACAGGCGCAGGTCGCCACCGATTGCGCGAGCCAGTTTTCGGCTGATGTGCAGCCCCAAACCTGTGCCATCCGCCTTGGTATCACCGCGTTTAAAGGGCTCAAAAAGACTTTCTGTCGCTTTGATCCCTTTGCCATCATCGTGGAACCGCAGTTGCCAGTGCTCAGCCTGCAGTGGCTCCAGCGTAAGCCGAAGGTTTTGCGCCCCTGAGTGCAGAGCTGCGTTTTTCACGAGGTTGGTGGTGATCTGGCGCAGGGGTTGAGTGTGCACAGCTAGCATCCTGTAGCTGTTTGCATCAGCAAGGTAGGTAACCTGTAAGCCTGCTTTGCTGGTTAGTGAAACCAGCGAGTTGAGAATGGTGTCAAAGAAGTCATGCAGAACCACGGGTGAGGTAGTGTACTGTAGGTTCTTCTGCTCCTCAGGGGTAGCCACGTAGCGCAAGTCTTCCAGCACATTAACAAGGTGTTCAGATGTCTGTTCCATCTGCGTGATGAGCTCAGAGGGTTGCTCCTCTTGCAGTTGCCGAATTTGCATGCTCAGAGAGGCAGCCGGGGTTCGCAGTTCGTGCCCGAGAATCGCGAAGAGTTGTCGCTGCCTCTCACTTTTATGCTCGAGTTCCGCTTGGCTGTATAAGAGATCACGATGTCGTGTAACGGCTATCGTTGCGATCCAACTAATAGTGACGATTAAACCAAACTGCAGTGGCAGCCAGCGTCCCACAACAGCTTCATGATTATGTTCAAAAACCGGTATGAGCACCCAGTTTGCCGCGGCAAAAGACGCAGCCACCAGCAAGCAGATGAGCGTAAATAGCCAAATTAGTGGCTGATGATTTTTGACCTTTTGCTTCTGAGTAAAAATTTGCTGGTAGATACCTAAGAGTAGAATGTTGACCAGTACATAGCGAAGGATGAAGCCTGGCGGAGTGGACACATTAGTAGGCTCAAACGTTAATACCGCTGCACCTAGGGCGATCAGCACTAGACCGGCGGCCAGTGCTTCTAACGGGCGTAGTAACAGGTGAATAAGTAAAAGCCACCCAGCAGTGAGCATAACCGGAAAGGGTCCATTCGTCAGGAACAGGGCAGCGATAAGTAACAGGGTTGCCAACTCTAAAATTCGGGTCGAATGTCCAGTACTGAAGTTGAGTTTGGATGCGTAAAAACCCATGCCGAATACCGCAATAGCAGCAAAGAGGGGAGGAAGAGCATCGGCTTGTGGAAAGCGTATAGCAAAAAATACGAGGCCCATGGCTGATGCGCCGTAGAGCGCAGATTTAATGGCCCTTTGTCTTATTTCGCTGTTGAGCTGTTCAGCGTCTATGAGGATGTATAGCGGGTGTATCAGCACAAAGGGTATAGCCAGCAAGCGCAATGCGAGGGCGTCATACTCCCTGACAGGACTGAATAGGTAGGCCAAAGCCGCAGTGCAGCATAGGAGGTAGCCTACCGCCAGTCTCCAACATTTGGGAATCGAGAAAAGGGTTAGAGTAATTATCACGACAAGGGCGAACAGTGAGATTGTCCCGTTATCGTATACGGCCGGTAGAGCAACTATCCATATCAATATGAATAGGGGAGTTATGCGTTGAGCCACTGCAGCTGAGGCATATTTTAGAGCGAAGCCATAGGCTAAAAATGCGAGGGAGAAACCAAATATAAGATGTAGGTTCACCGACGTAGCCGCAAAGCCGCTAACATGAAAAATTCCGACGATTAAAGCGATCGCTCCTCCAGCAATCGTCGCGGTGGAGAGAAGATGGGTGTGTGAATCCCCACCTCTTTGTAGAGCGGTACCAATGTCCATCGCTTGGTTCCTCTTTCTCCCAGCCTGCTTACTAGAAAGATCCTCCCCAAACCTCTATAAAGCTAGCCTTTTGTTAGCTGTCTAAATATCACAGAGTTAATTCAAAGTTATTCCTGCAGAGTAGCTGATGTTTACTCATATGTCTTTAATGTTCTAGCCCCAACTTAATGCGCAAATGTCGCCAGGGGTCTCGCCGCATTATCATACAAGGTCGGAAAACAAACTCTTAGGTGCCTCCGGTGGATGAAATTGATCAGCTGGGGGACTACTATAGTGCTCAGAATTAGAACTATGAGAGCGGGCATTGTATGGGGAAACTGGTTGGTCGTGGCCACTGCCTAACCTGTCCTATCAGGCCGAGCAGTCTATTCGGCTGTCTTGAAGAGTCTGAACTGGGGCTAATTGAAGACTTTCAAACCCGCGTCGTCACCTACGATGCGGGTGAGATCGTCTACTCCGAGGGCGAGCGCCTCAACCTCATCTATACCTTGCGTCGGGGCTTTGTGAAGCTGACCCGCTTCAACTCCGAGGGTGAGGCTCAGATCGTGCGTATCGTGCGCCCTGGTGACCTC
>JABXHP010000363.1 GCA_013373575.1 Oceanospirillaceae bacterium
CAGCCCAGTTCTCTTGGTTTAGTTCTGGCACTAAGGCCTGTTGCAGACTTAAGCGCTCGCGGAAATTTTCATTTAGCCGCATGAGAGCGTTTGCCAGAGTCGCGTTGTTGTCCTCGAGCTGATCGAGGTTGCGTTCGCGCATTACCTTTTCGTGAACGACAAAAAGCCCCTTGATCTCTTCAAGGAGCTCGATACTTTGTTCGATTGTAGCTATGAGAGTACTAAGACTCTGACTTTGGTCCATTTGCCTGCTCTGGGATCATGCCTTCTAACATCACGATCTTACCAGCTAGAGCATAGGAATCCATAGCATAGCTGCCCGACTGCACTTTCTGTTTCAGCTCGGCAACGCGATCTGCGTTTACTTCAGGGAATGAGGCTAACTGAGCCTGTACATCCCTAGCTAAACGGGTCGCCTCGCTGATGCTAACACTGTCTTCTACAGCAGTTGCAGATTGTGTCTCAGGCGCTTTAGGTGCTACCTGAGCCTTGTTCTGCTGCACTGCAGTACTGGTGTTTTTCAGATCTGCTGTCGTCGAATTGATATTACCGGGGATTTTCATAATCTCTCCGATCCTCTTGGTTCCTGATGGGGTTAGCGGCCACCATAAGTGAAGCTTTAGTACTTTTTTATAAAAAAAATACAATTTATTTAATGGTCGCCCTACCGGCGGCGCTTACCTCCGCATACACCTCACGTTTCGACTGAAGGTTCTCCACCTTTATCTGCTCTCCAAGGCTTCCTGCTTCGAGTGCAATTGCGCTAACCCGTATCTGTACACCGCCGCGGTTCGCCTCCAAGACAATTTTATCTCCGCGATTGATTAGCAGAGCCGGCTCCAAGTCGTGCATCAGGATCGGTTGGTCAGAGCCGATTGAGCGTTTTGCTTTCTGCCCGCTTACTTGACCGATCTCGGTGAAATAGTCGGCCCCTCTGTTTGTTGTATCGACTCGGCTCAATGTTAGAATGTTCGGAGTGAGTTGAGTGCCTCTGGTAATTGGACGCGCGGCCACTACGACTTGTTTCCACAGTCTGACTCTCGCGGTTACGAAAATTGACCAGGGTTTGCTGCCGCCGCAGCTAACACGAGCTGTTAGTCGTTGGTTGCTCTTGTAGGGAAAACGTATATCGAGAGGTGTTGTGCAGCGGGCTAAGCTCAGTGAAGGGTTGATCGGATTTATAAACAGATCGACCTCCGTATCACTGTTCTCAGCTGCAAGATCAACCAGAGCTGCAGTGCGAACCTGCGACTCGATCTCTTGGATGTAGTCGGTATTTGCTTGAGCCAGATCAGTTCGTAGTAAGCAAAGTACAATTAACAGTGCCAACTTCAAATCATGGGCTATATTTAGATAACACCCCGAGGTGTTACGGCTATTTTTTGTGGTTCGTAACATGGGTCGTATGATCGTTGATTAGGAAAAGATCATGTCAGGTATTTTAGACAGTGTAAATCTGCGAACCCAGATGGTCGGGCAGAATCGCCTCGAGCTTCTACTGTTCAATCTCGAAGATGACCAGCGCTACGGTATAAATGTTTTTAAAGTACGCGAAGTACTGCAATGCCCTAAATTAACCGAGGTACCTCGCCGCACGACCAGTATTAAAGGTATGGCACACATCCGAGGTGAGACTATACCGGTTTTGGACCTTTCAGATGCCATTGGTCGAGAGAGTATTGCCAAAGAGCAGATTCGGGAATGTTTCTTAATCGTTGCTGAGTATAACAAACGTACGTTGGCGTTCTTGGTACGCAAGGTTGATCGCATTATCAATACCCAGTGGGATCAGATCATGCCGCCACCGGCGGAGATTGGCGTAGAGAACTACCTGACAGCGGTGTTTGAATACAGTAACGAACTTGTTGAGATTCTGGATGTAGAGCAGATCTTGGCTGACCTCTACCCCATGCCAACTGAGGTGAGCGAAGATGTAGCGGATCAAAGTGTTCGCGATCAGGCGCGCTCCTTCCACATACTTATATGTGACGACTCATCGGTCGCACGCAATCAGATGACTCGCTCGCTGCAGGATTTGGGTTGCAAGGTTACCGCTACCAAGAATGGTCGTGAAGCTTGGCATCTGCTCAGTGATATGGCGGAGCGCGGCGTCGATGTAACCCAGCACTTCTTGATGCTTATATCGGATATCGAGATGCCAGAGATGGACGGATATACCCTAGCTAATATGGTACGCGAGGATGACCGCATGAGCAGTATGCACATCGTTCTGCACTCATCACTCAGCGGTGGCTTCAACGTATCGATGGTTAAAAAGGTAGGGGCAGATGGCTTCCTTGCGAAGTTCAATCCAGATGACCTGGCAACTGCTGTAGTAAATCGTATTAAGCAGGTTAATGCGCGCAAGGCGCAGTAATCTCGCGTTCACTGGAGCGGTAATTAGTGACTAGTCAGATCTCGATTCGTACAGAAGAGTTTCGCGAGTTTAGCCAGTTTTTAGAGAAGAGTTGCGGTATTTTGTTGGCTGAACACAAGCAGTACCTTGTTCAAAGCCGTTTAGGGCGCATTATGCGAGATAACAATCTCACCTCTCTGCATGAACTGACGGCTAAGTTAAACGGCTTCTCCGGTAACTCGCTCAAAGAGAAGGTCATAAATGCGATGACCACCAACGAAACTCTCTGGTTTCGTGACGTGCACCCGTTTGAAATTCTGACAAAAACTATTCTCCCGGAGCTTACGGAGAATGCGCGTGGCAGCCGTTTACGTGTATGGTCTGCTGCCTGCTCAACTGGGCAAGAGCCTTACTCGATTAGCATGGTGCTGGACGAATTCAAGAAGGCTAACCCGGGAAAACTGAGCAGCGAAGAGATTGTTGCCACAGATATCTCCACCGAGGCGCTCAATGCGGCACGCAGCGGTGAGTATGAGATGCTGGCAATTGGACGCGGTCTTTCTCAAGATCGCCTGAAAAAGTATTTCAGTCAGACTGCTACTGGAGGCTGGAAAGTAAACCCTGACATACAGCGCCGGGTGCGCTTCCAGAGCCTGAATCTCATGGGTAGCTATGCGGCCCTCGGCCAGTTCGATGTTATCTTTATCCGCAACGTGCTGATCTACTTCTCAGCCGAAATGAAAGCCGACATCCTACGCAAGATGCACAAGCAGATGCGTAAAGGCGCCTACCTAATGTTGGGTGCGTCTGAATCCATGTCCGGCCTTAATGACTGCTTCGAGCTAATTCACTGTCGTCCTGGCATCATCTACAAAGCTAAGTAGCCAAAGCAAACATCACCCCGCCTGTGTAGGAGGGATTTCGAGGAAGTCCCGACCACACAGTTCCTATAGCCAGCGAAGCCTCAAAACGCCCGCCCAAAGAGTTCCATACTCCTCTGTAGGGGCGAGGTTTACCTCGCGATAACATTACCATACGGTCAAGAGATCTCGATCCAATCGCTGGCTGAAGCTATCTCCTACAAAAACTGATTCATATCCGAGGCAGTCCCCTCTGTAGGAGCTCGGTTCACAGAGCGATAAGCCGTCAAAGTACTGGCAAATCCAGTGGCCTTCTATATGGCAACCCCTTGCCGCTTTGCCTCTCTAGCCTCACCCCACAAAAAGAAGTTCTTTAACTAAATATATGAAACTAAATATAAAAATATCTATGGCACAGCGATTGCTTCAATCCTTGCGTATTAAAAGGAGCGGCAAAAGATGTCCATTAGTTTTGATTCAGCATTGGGAGTTCACGAAGACGCGCTACTACTGCGTGGCAAACGTGCAGAGGTGTTGGCCAATAATATCGCCAACGCAGATACCCCGAATTACAAAGCGCGCGATTTTGATTTCGCGTCAGTGCTGGATAAGGCGCTCGGTAATAGTACTGAGATGGCGCCTACCAAAGTTGCCACAACGAACGCCGGCCACATGAGTGGTTTCGTGGATCCCGATATGGCCGCCGACCTCATGTTTACCCGCCCGATACAGCCCTCAATTGATGGCAACACAGTAGAGGTACAGGAGGAGATGGCGAAGTACACCGATAACGCCCTGCGTTACCAAGCGAGCTTTCGTTTCCTAAACGATAAATTCACCGGTTTGAAAAACGCCCTCAAGGGCGAGTAAGGGGTAACTGATCATGTCACTCTCTAATGTATTTGGAATTGCTGGCTCAGCGATGAGCGCTCAAAGCGTGCGTCTGAACACCACAGCGAGCAACCTGGCAAATGCTGAGAGCATCAGCTCAAGCGAAGGCGAAACCTATCGTGCACGTAAGCCCGTTTTTGCTGTGCAGATGGCCGAGCAGCTTGGACTTAGTAGCCTTGACGCTGAGCTCAATGCTGGCGCAGGGGTGCAGGTGACTGAGATTGTTGAGTCTCAATCTCCGTTACGTCCGGTCTACAACCCCAACCACCCTATGGCGGACGAAGAGGGTTACATCTACTACCCGAACGTCAATGTGGTGGAGGAGATGGCAGATATGATCTCGGCTTCGCGCTCCTTCCAGATAAACGCAGAAATTATGAACACAGCTAAACAGATGATTCAGCGTACGCTCACGCTCGGTCAGTAAACGCTAAGAGGATTGTGCAATGAGCACTATCGATAACAACTCAAACAATCTGTCGGTTTATGAACTGATCAATCAGCAGAATCAGGG
>JABXHP010000275.1 GCA_013373575.1 Oceanospirillaceae bacterium
GTGAGTGGTCGTTCAAGTCCTCAAAGCCTGCCGCCAAGCCAAACAAACGCTGTTGTAACATCGTCTGCACTTCATGCTGAACCTTACCGGGCTGTCGATGATCGTTTAGCAGCCGAGCGAGACGCTTACTCAAGCCCAACTGGCGATCAACCTCTCGCAGCAAAAGGAGACCTGAGTGACCGGAGATATGGCCGCCTGAAAACTGAGCCTCGACGGAACGACGAGAAAGGGGTAGAAACTAGAATGACTGTGGTAACATTTTGCTCATGGCTGGGATGTTGTGATTGGGGCTTAGACACCACTAACCATAACGTTTTCAGCCGTTCTTGTTTATATCTTCATGCAAAATGCGGGTTAGGGTCGTTAAATAGCTCCTTAGCAAGCGTTGCCGATACCATCACGTTGCCTTCACCAGCAACGATAGCCTTTTCGAACTCTTTGCGCTTATGACCTCCAATTCTGCTCCTATTGTAGAACGTCAGATCCCCTATCTCTGTTAAGGCTGAAGTAACCGTATGAGAGTAAACACTGACACGAGCACGCCTAAACCACCAACGTTTGAGGTTTGGTTAAATACTGTTCTATGTTTAAGGTACCGGCGCATGGTCGCGCTAGATTAATCGCAAGGAGCCAGGAATATATTGATTCTTATGCGCGACACCCGTAAAAACACCATCCGCAGCTGCGTGGATATCGAGATTGGGGTCTGTCAGGTAACTGGCAATCAGGTTCGTATCGCTATCGCAGCACCAAAGCATGTGAAGGTGGTTAGGGGAGAACTTTTGAAATCGGGCTAGCGCTCTCGAAGAAATAACCTGAGATACTAGTGTACTGTATTCACGGGCTCAACTTTTAGAGCGGTAACGATGGCTGAGCGTCCAAGACACATTCTTCCTCTTATTATTCTCTCCCAATTTCTGGGCACGGCGAGCTGGTTTGCCGGCAACGCCGCACTGCCCGGTCTCGCCCAAATTTGGCAGTTCGAGACAGGGAGTCTCGCTCTGGTAACTAACGCCGTGCAATCCGGCTTTATCCTCGGGGCGCTTAGTTTTGCGCTTCTCTCTTTAAGCGATCGATTCTCCCCTTCGAAAATTTTTCTTGTATGCGCGCTGAGCAGCGCTGCGATTAACCTAGCTACCGCTCTTTGGGCCGACTCCATCACTGATGTCGCCATCTTACGCTTCACGGCTGGCCTACTTCTGGCCGGGATCTACCCTGTAGGAATGAAACTCGCCGCAAGCTGGTTTCCGGAGGGTTTAGGCCGCGCTCTGGGCTACCTGATAGGTTCATTGGTTTTGGGTACCGCTATCCCCCATCTTTTTGCATCATTTTCGGCTGTGAGCTGGCAAGGTGTCATGATTTGGGTCGCTATAATGAATCTCGCGGCAGGGCTGATTATTACTCTGGCTGTCGGCGATGGCCCAGCGCTGGCTGCACCGGCGCCTGTTCGTCTGCGCGATATCCGAGCTTTAATCTCCTATCCAAAACTGCGAGCTAGTGCCCTGGGTTACTTCGGCCATATGTGGGAACTCTATGCTATTTGGGCGATCGCTCCTGTGTGGCTTGCCAACTGGGCCAAGTACCAACAAGTCGATATCAATGTCTCATTAATGACTTTTTGTGTGATTGGGATCGGTGCACTCGGTAGTTCGCTCGGTGGACTCTGGTCATCCCGCTTCGGTAGCGCTCGCATCGCGACTGGGATGCTAACCATCTCAGGAGCCTGCTGCCTGCTATCACCAATCGCATTCGAATACGGAATATTCGCTAACTTAATCTTCTGGTTCATATGGGGCTTTTCAATATCTGCTGACTCGGCCCAATTCTCCGCACTGAGTGCCAAAAATGCACCGAGCAAAGCCGTGGGCACAGCACTTACGCTTATCAATGCAATCGGCTTTTTCCTCACACTCTTAGCTATTCAACTCAGCGTCCTACTACTCGAGCATATCCCGGTCGCTTGGATCCCGCTAATTCTTCTCCCCGGCCCAATTTTGGGTGTTCTAGCCATGCGTAGGCTGATCAAAGACCAATAATCCATATAAGAGACGCTCTTGACTCAAAATCATCGCTCTGCTCTACTGAATTCAGAATTCGGAATCCATAACAGCATGCGAATAGAGAAAATAGACCTCATTAATCAAGTCTACGAGACGCTCAAGCACAACATCATTAACGGGACACTGGCAGCGGAAACCCCTTTGCGTCAGGAGGAGCTCTCTGAGTCGCTCGGCGTGAGTCGCCAGCCAATCAGCCATGCTCTTGTATTACTAGAGAGAGAGGGTCTTGTGACTGAGCTCGGTCGCAAGGGAAAAATGGTTACCCCTGTGCGAGCTCAACACCTGAGCGACTTATATCAAGTTCGTGCGGAGCTTGACGGTTTGGCAGCATCACTATGCGCACAAAACCGAACACCTGGCCTTGAAGAGACCCTTGAGCGTGTTTTAGAGCAAGGTAGGCGCGCAATATCAGAAAACTCGCTCGAACTACTGTTATTAGCTGATATTGAATTCCATCGAGCGCTCTACACCCATTCGGGGAATCCGGAAATTGGCAGAATAGCCGATAGCTCCTGGAATCATCTCGTAAGAGCCATGCATCAAGTCCTCAATGATGCATCCATCCATCAAGCGGTCTGGAGTGACCATCAACAGATCGCCGAAGCAATACTTAGCGGCAATTCGGAGCAGGCTCGCGAGCTAGCCCGTTCCCACGCAAATTCGAGCGCGGAATTGACAGCTAAACGACTGACCATTCCTTAAGAAAAATAATTAAAGGAGTAGACATGAGACTGACACCTGAGCAACTTGAGCAATTTGATCGTGAGGGATACCTATTCTTGCCCGGTCTGTTCTCGCCGCAGGAGGCCGCGTTACTTAAAGAGGAAGCGGAGAAGATCTATGAGATGGATCGTGAGGAAGTCTGGCGGGAGAAGTGCGGCATTGCCCGAACAGCTTTTGCAGCACATACCTACAACGAAGCACACCGTCGGCTGGGGGCACACCCTCGGTTGATAGAGCCAATCGAGCAGCTACTCGAAGGGCAGGTTTATACGCATCAATACAAGATAAACGCTAAAGCCCCCTTTGATGGTGAGGTTTGGCAGTGGCATCAGGACTACGGTACCTGGGCTCGAGACGATGAGATGCCTGAACCCCGTGCGATGAATATCAGTGTCTTTCTTGATGAGGTAACTGCCGCCAATGGTCCTCTACTTTTCATTCCCGGTAGTCACAAGCAGGGCGTCGTTGAAGCGGGTCATGACTTAGAGACAACAAGTTATCCGCTCTGGACTCTCAATCGAGACACAGTCTCTAAACTCGCTGAGAAAGGCGGCTGTGTTGCCCCCACCGGCCCTGCCGGAAGCGTATTACTGTTCTCGTCTCTTTTGGTGCATGCAAGTTCGCCTAACATCTCCCCGCTGGGCCGGATTATTGTTTACCTCTCACTCTGCCATGTTGATAACCACATACGGGCCTTCAATCGCAAAGAGTGGATCGCCCATCGTGACTTCACCCCAATTAAAGCACTTGATGATGACTGTCTATCAGAAATGCTTACAGAGTCTGCTTAAGGAACCCAAAGAATGTACCTATTTGACGATCTACTTAAGCGGCGCAAGGACCCAGTCAGGGTCGGTTTAATTGGCGCCGGAAAATTTGGATCCATGTTTCTAAGCCAAGTCCCGACCACGGTTGGTTTAACAGTTCACGGCATCGCCGACCTTGATCCAGATCGAGCTAAAGCGGCCTGCCGCACTGTAGGGTGGAGTGAAGAGTTAATTGGCCAAACGAAATTTTATTCCAGCACCCAGGCGATGATTGATGCAGGCGGAGTCGAAGTATTAGTTGAGGCAACCGGTAATCCAATTGCCGGTATTGCTCACGCTAAACTGGCGATCGCACATAAAATCCACATCGTGATGGTCAATGTTGAAGCCGACGTCCTAGCCGGGGGGATTTTAGCCCAAGAGGCGCGAGATGCTGGGATCGTCTATTCCATGGCTTACGGCGATCAACCGGCACTTACGATTGAGCTGGTAGACTGGGCACGCGCTAATGGATTTAACGTGGTTGCGGCAGGTAAAGGCACCAAATATCTGCCGACATACCACTACTCTACCCCCGACACAGTCTGGGATCACTATGGCTTAACACCTGAGCAGGCCGCGGCAGCGGGGATGAACTCACAGATGTTCAACTCTTTTCTCGATGGTACTAAGTCCGCTCTCGAGATGGCCGCTATATCAAACGGTACAGGGCTAAGCGCACCTGAGGATGGACTAGCATTTCCCGCAGCTGGCATGGATGACTTGGCTCATATTTTGAGGCCAAGGAGCGAAGGTGGTCAGCTAGAGTCCAAGGGTATGGTGGAGGTTGTTACCTCAATCGAACGTGATGGCAGACCGGTATTTCGTGACTTGCGCTGGGGAGTCTATGTGATAATCGAGGCGCCTAACGATTACGCCGCCGCATGTTTCAAAGAGTATGGTATGAACACTGACTCTACCGGCCGTTACTCAGCGATGTATAAGCCGTTTCACCTCATCGGCCTCGAGCTAAACACCTCAATCTTGTCAGCCGCGCTGCTTGGCAAACCAACGGGCTCAACGCTGTCATTTAATGCCGACGTGGTCGCAACCGCCAAACGGGACTTGAAAGCGGGTGAGTTACTGGATGGTGAGGGGGGCTTTACTGTTTACGGTAAGTTAATGCCAGCCAAGCGTTCTTTGGGAATTGGAGGCTTACCGATCGGCTTGGCTCACCGGGTAAAACTGCTCAATGATGTCGCCAAGGATCAGCCCGTGCGCTGGGAAGATGTCGAGATAGACATGACCAGCCAGGCAGTTCAGGTTAGAAAGCAGATGGAAGCTGCAGCTAGCTAGTTAGTGGCCCTAGTTTCCTAGACTACTTTAAGTGCAATACTGAGCGTACTGTTTGCCCTCTTTTGAGACATTGGGAACACACAGACCGAAGACATGCCAATGACCGCTCTTGCGGGCTACCGGCCGATCTGAATAGCAGCCGGTCAACCTGGTCACGTCCAGTTGTAAGGATTTGCCCAAACCAGCCTATCCAACAGAGCGATTTCAGGGTTGTTGAACGACTAGAATGAGCGATAAGCGGGCGTTATCCTTGGTCGCTAATCGTACGCAATCTAGCACGCAGATTCCGTCTCTAGGCTCCGAATCTAGAGTGCGTACTTCGTAACGGCATCTCTGATCTGTTCGGGCATAAACGGTTTGGTAATCACCGCATTAGCTCCCGCATGGATCGCAGCTTTATGTCGTTCTGCGTCGGTTGACGAGGTCACTACAATCACTGGAATATCTTTATAAGGATAGGTTTTGATCAATGCTGCAATCACCTCGAGACCGTCACCGTCAGGTAATCCAAGATCTAAGATAACGATATCTGGCTCCATAATCGTCATAAGTGCTTGCGCACGGTATGAGGTCGTTACGAAGTGTGCGTCAGCACTCCTTAATGTATCTAGGTATACCGCTTGAAAAATAGGATCGTCTTCAACAACGATAATCTGCTTATGATTCATCACTAGCACCACCCAAGTTCAAGCGTCCTCTCTGCTTAAGCTCAGCAATCATCTGGAGCACCATCTCAGAGTTCAACGGCTTGAGCAAAACAGCATCAGCACCTGCGTTCAGCATCTCCTCATCCTGACCCGCCATCGTTGCCGCAGTGGCACCGACTATGGGAATCGTCACACCTCTCTCGCGCAGTTGCTTAATCATTTCAACTCCGGTCATATTGGGCATAAAATAGTCGGTGAGAATCAGATCATACTCGCTGTGCGCCTCACTCAATCCCTCTTGCCCATCGTTTGCAACATCCACTAGTGCAAACAAGTTGGTCAGCATCTTGCGTGTCACCATCTGTAATACTTTGTCATCCTCCACTAAGAGAACACGCATGTTGCGAGCAATCGATTTTGCAGCTTCAAAGCTTGTATCCGTCGAAGAGTCGTTGGCTTCATAGTTAAGAGGCACAAAAACTGCGAACTCACTACCTCTATCTAACCGCCGGTAGGTTAAGGACCCGCCGACCTCCTCCAGCCAAGTCTTAGCGATGTGCATACCCAGCCCCGTACCTTCTGCGTTTGAATCGCCACGGCTAAACGGCTCAAATAATTCTGCAATCTTAGCTTCGGGTATGCCTTTGCCATCATCTCGCACCACCCATTTTATGGCTCGGTTGCCGAGTTGATCGATACTCAAACCTGTTACCAAAACAACTTTGGTACCTTCGGAGTGTAGGCAGGCATTTCTAACCAGATTGGTCACGGCGGCCTTAATCCGATACGCATCGGTGGAAAATACTTCATGTTCCATCGCTACGGGCAATACGGTCATTTGATTGTATAGGATACCCGTCGTCGCGACTGTGGAAGCAACCATCGCAGAGATTGCAGAGTTAATTCGCTCGACAGACGTATTCTCATAGTTCAACTCCCGCTTGAGGTCTGGGTTGACCAACATCCTCATATCATCAATGGTATGAAGTAGATCCTGGGTAACCTCTTTAATCGTCTCCCGGCTCTCAGACCATTCCTCGGGAGATTGGCGAGCCAACATATCAATCGCGGCGACAGGCGTTCTCAGTTCATGAGCAAGAACACCATATATCCTAGATTGAGTCTGCCGTTTGAGTTTCAGAGCCTCACCTTTTGCCAACAATTCTGTTCGTAAGCGCTCCAAGGCGCCAGAGACCTGCAAAATCTCATCATCTGCTCTGATATTGATGGGCTTCGAAATATTACCTGACGTTAGCTGATCTGCTGCCTTTACCAGCGCCCTGAACCCTTTGGTCAACCATAGACCGAAAGTAGCGGCGACTAGCGCAACAGCAATAACTTCTAAGGCAACGATGAGTAAAGCTTGATGCCTAATCGAACTTATGAACTGAGCCACCCAGGTTACGCTGAACCCCATTCGCAAAGAACCAAACTCCTCCCCTGCGACTGAGATAATAGTGGCAGTAAAGTAGCTTCCTTCGATGAGCTCGTCTGATACGGCGTGAGGCATAGCGGGATCACCGAACATTAGTTGCCCTTCAACGTCGTATATATTGAGATAGGTTACATCTTCAGCTTGTAACACCTCCGCTGCAATAGATTCCAGCCTCGCCAAATCGAATGAGACAAGTGGGTCTTTTACCATCTGCGCAACGATATACGCCGTTGAATTTGCCCTTTTTTGCATCATTTCCAGCGTGAATTGCTCGACACCGGAAATCACTATAGAAATGAGCAAAGATAGGAATGCCACCTCGATGACAGCAACGCCCAATATCGTTTTGTACAAAAACGACTTCCAAAACTTTCTTATTTTTATTGGCATGGTTTGCTTCAATTCCATTGACGCTATTCCATCTTTAAAGTTCTCAACACCGAGGTATTAAGCTCGCCGCAACGCGATCACAAGCACAATGATAATACTGATTAAGGCAAATGCAGCCCTGCCAAGCCGGAGCGAAACAGATAGGCACATTTGAGAAGTCGAGCATCTGGAGAAGTCGAGCATCTATGTAGTGACCAATGAATTGAGGCTTGAAATCTGGAAAACCACCTGATTAACTAACGAACATGCCACGCACGCCGAGCGATAGCAAGCATAAGCGATCACAGTGCGTTTTAAGCAAAACTTATATTTGATAACAACAGAGAGCATCTAGTTCAGAAGGTTTTGACGGCTCTCTAATTTTTAGCAGCGCACAGCTGA
>JABXHP010000317.1 GCA_013373575.1 Oceanospirillaceae bacterium
GTTCACTATAACTGCGGGAAAGGCTCTTGCCGGACCGAAACAAGGCGAAAACCTACCGTCAATATCTAAGCAAAACATACCTAGAAAACTCGGGTCTTTCCAAGTAGCAATATCTCCTGATACTCGAAAGTGTTGCCTAGTCCCCTAAACAACTCAGTCAGTGAAAATTTGCTCGCAAGAGTGAAGTTGGACCTAGGTGACGGCAGAGAGTGGGGCAACAGGCGACTATTTACTTCCCTTTAGACGTCGAACATATATACCTGAAAGGTGTTCTCTTACCATATTTTAGGTTCCAACATAGCCAGAGAACATAGGCTGCCCAGATATGCCCAACTCGATTGGAAAAGTTACTTTAAGAATCGAACCACTGTCAGACTCGGTTATAAACAGAGTCCGCAAATCTTCACCACCAAAAGCGCAGTTTGTTGTTCCTAACCCCTTGGGAGACCGCACAACCGCAAGAGGACGACCAAGTTGATCATAGATCCATACTAGTCCCATCCCTGTCTGACAGACTACCACTCCATTCTGGCGCGTCAGGGCCAAACCATCAGGGCCAGCCCTACCGCCATTGTACTGTAGAAATAGTCCCGCCTTATTGACGCGTCCGCTCTCAGATAATGGCAAGCGCCAAACCGCGTTGGCTCGAGTGACTGCGAGATAAAGCACATGACCAGCCTTATCAAGCACCAGTCCGTTTGGGCTGGGAACCTTATCAATCAAACAATCAAGCTGCCCTGTTTCAGGCAACCAACGAAAGACCCGTCCAGTTGGATCTTGCAGACCTGTTTGCCCCTGATCTGTGAAGTAGAGCTCACCTTGCGGACCAAAATGCAGGTCATTGCACCCTTTAAAACTCTCTGAATCGCAATCGCGGAGAGCGTGAGTCACACTACCAGTCTTCGGATTTAACTGCATAATTCCGTTTTGGAAATCGGCGATATAAATATCTCCAGAAGCTCCAATTTTTAATCCATTGGGCTGACCATCATATTCAGTAATAACCTCGATCTCACCCGAAGGGTTTGCCCGTAGAATGCGTCCAAAGGGTATGTCTACAAACCAGAGGTTGCCATCAACATCAAAGGATGGCCCCTCCAGAAAACAGTCCACACTCAAACCGCGCTTGTTTCGAGTTGCCCAATACGACGACTGCCCGGTCTTGCGTAAGTGGGAGGGCAACTCTGTGAAAACCTCAGCATCCAACACAACGGGTTCAGGCCAGGGGTAAGTCATATCAGTTTCCTAGAGTTACAGAGGGTAGATAGAGCGCAATATCCGGGAAAGCAATTAGCAACAATAGGAACAAAACAATGACTGCAAAGAACGGAATTGTCCCAATCACCACATCCTCAATCTTAACTTTCGAATAAGAGCTTGCAACCACAAATAAAATTACCCCCAGCGGTGGTGTCAACTGCCCGAGTTCAACCAGAATAACCACGAAGATTCCGAACCAAATCGGATCGATACCTAAGGCGGCAAGCGAGGGATAGAGCACCGGCACGATGATCGCGATCATACCCAAACCTTCCATAAAGCAGCCAAGTATTGCAAACACCACCATGACGATAATAAGGAAGGTGAAGGTTGAGACATCCCCTTCTTCGATATAGCCAACTAGCGCCTCACCTGCACCGGCCAAGGCAGTCGCGTATGCGAATATCATTGAACAGAATACGATGAAGAGAATATTACCGCTCATGAGAACAGTACGCGTTACCGCCTCGGATACGAGTCTCAATGAGAATTTGCCGTAAATAGATGTAACCAGCATCGCGCCAATCACACCAATAGCTCCAGCTTCAGTCGGCGTAGCCAAGCCCCCGTAAATACTGCCGAGTACGATCGTAATCAGGATGAGAAAGGGTAAGACATTCCCAAGCGACTCTATCAGCTCACGGCCAGTCAGGGCGCGCCGATCACGCGGCGCAAGACTTGGATTAAGTGTGCAACGCAGTGCAATTAAACCCATGTAAGAGCAGGCCAGCAAAATACCGGGCAATAGTCCGGCAGAGAAAAGTTTGGCAACAGAGGTCTCAGTAAAGGTTGAATAGATGATCATTGTGATCGAGGGCGGTATCAGGATACCGAGTGTGCCGCCCGCAGCCAGCGACCCCGATACCAAGCGAATGTTATAACCACGCTTGCTCAATTCAGGGAGTGCAACCGTCGACATCGCTGCAGCAGTCGGCGCACTGCCGCCGGAGATCGCCGCAAAAATACCGCTGCCTGCGATGTTGGTATGCAGTAGTCCACCTGGCAACTTACGTACAAATGGAGTCACGCCGTTATAGAGGCGAGCACTCAATCCCGACCCCAACAAAATCTCGGCCATGAAAATGAACATCGGAATCGCTGCCAATGTGAAGCTGTTAGCGGCTCCCCAACTGACGATTCCAAGTGCCTTCCAGCCAGTAAATCCTTTGATTAGCCAGATATAGAAAAGGCCAGCTCCCGCGACAGCAAACTGTACCCACATACCACCTAGAATCAGACCGATTAGCAGTCCGAATACAAGAATTCCGTCCATTACCCTTCCCTCTGCTCTGGACGTAACGAGAGCAGAAACTGCTCAATCAAAAACAGACCTATTGTCAAAAAGCCGAGCGGCATACAAACCTGTGGAATCCATAACGGTGTACGCAGCACTGTTGGCGCGAACTTACCTCGAGTCAAAGAACTCCCCACGAGTTGGTAGGATTTCCATGCCAGAACAGCACATACGAAAAGTGAGATACCGATAAACAGATACCAGAGCAGTTTTCGCACTCGCTTAGGAAACGCAGAGAAGATGAATCCCACTCGAAAGAGTGTGTTCGATCTCAGGGCGAGTGCTGCTCCAAAAAGGGTGAGTGCCACAACCAAATACCCCGTCAGTTCCTCTACAAACCCAAATGAACTGTTCGCAACAGCGCGTAATATAACTTCGCCACCAACCAACGTGACCAAAGTTATCAGTGCGAACGCCATTAGGTATCCAACGAGTTTACCAACAACATCAAATAGAGGGCCCGCAGATGCGGGCCCTTTTTGCAGTGAATTAACGTCCATCTAGGATCTCTGTTACTTACCGATGGCGCTCAAAACGCTCGCAAGTGCTTTCTCGTACTCCGGACCGTTCTCTTTAGCCCAGGCACTCCAGTATGGTTTGAGTTTCTCACGCGCCATCGCCGCATCACCAGTGGCAGGCATAACAATCTTCATGCCCGCTGCCTGCTGTGACTTCATCTGCGTCTCTTCATCCACTAGGAATTCAGCTGACGTAATCTCGCCCTCTTCCGAAACGATCGCCCTGAGCTTAGCCTGCTGATCAGCCGAAAGATCTGCGAACGTATCAGAGTTAGCGATAATCATAGAGTTGCCGTAGTTCACAGCGAAGCGGTAGTTGTTGGGTAAAAACTCATGCCATTTCTTCGCGCCGCCAGCACTTGCGGTTAGCACGCCCTCGATAACACCTCGCTCCAGCGCAGTTGGCACCTCGGAACCTGACAATGTAATCGGTGAGCCACCAAAAGTTTCAATAAACTTACCCTGTTCCGGTGATGTCACACGGATTTTGTGACCTGCAAGATCAGAGAGGTCATCAATCTCAAAAGTCGTAAAGATGATCTGTTTCGGGTAGCGGTAGCCACCTAGCAACTCAACACCCTGCTGTTTGAAAGCGTCTTTGAGTGTAGGCTCCATCGCTGCGTATGCTTTGCGCCACTCATCATCATTTTCTATCAACATAGGCAGGTTTAGTACCCGTGCAATCGGAACGTTCCCCGAGAAGAAGAAGTCCGCTCCATAATCAACTACACCGTCTCCCACAGCCTGAGTAATGTCTGAGGATTTTATTTGCAGAGTTTTCCCCAGGTGAAGCTTGAAGGTGAGATCTCCATTGGTTTCGGCTGCGATCCGTTCGCCGATGCGGTTCATCCCCTTAACAGCGGCAGTTGTCGCTACAGACGAATATGTATACCCGGTCCACTCTGTTGCATGGGAATAGCTGGTTACTGTAGCGGTCATGAGTGCGATGGTACCGATTGTTTTTATTTTCATGTTTTCTCCAAGTCACCTTTACGGTTGTTTTTCTCGTTTCACTTTGCATCCCCCAAACGGGAAACGCGTTTATCAAAGGTTACAGCGGCGCAAACCGCCCGATTACTTGCTCTGCAACTTGCGTTTCACCACGGGTCCTACGATAACAGCTACAGTAAGTGCCACCAGAATCAAGCTCGTAGTATTCTGGAACAAAATGCCCCAGTCACCGCGGCCAATGCGCAAGGCAAGACGCAAATTCTCCTCTGCAAATCCCCCAAGTATTAAGCCCAGAACGACCGGGGGGAGCGGGAATTTAAGTTTATCCATGACGTACCCGACCACACCAAATCCCAACATCAAATAGACGTCGAACATGCGTTCGTTGATCGAGTAAACGCCGATGAACATCAATACGATGATGATTGAGCCCAACAGTGGACGCGGCAATTTGAGAAGGTTGGCAAAACTATTGGTTGCCAGCGAACCGCCGAGGAATATCAACAAAATTGCACCAAACAAAAACTGCCACATAAAGCCAAATACAATGTCGGGATTCTCCCTAAAGAGCATCGGACCAGGCTGTAGACCATGTATCAGTAGTCCTCCGAGCATTACCGCGGCAACGGCCGTACCCGGAATACCTAACGTAAGAGCTGGAATCAGCGCAGATGCCGTATCGGCGTTATTAGCGGTCTCTGAGGCAGCAACACCCTCAGGCTCACCCTTGCCCCAATTATCTGGATTTTTGCTGGTGCGACGAGCCTCGTTATAGGACATGAACGCGGCCATAGAGCCGCCAGCCCCAGGCAAGATACCTATCCATATACCAATCAGCGAGGCGCGGACCCAGGTTAGCCAGAATGACATCATACGGGGAAGGGTACGCCAGATGGGTTCAGTACGAAGGTTGTCTTTAGAAACACCGGCCGTATCGAGCGGTGTCTCAAGAAGATCGATGACCGGTGGCAACGCATACAAACCGACCAGAAGAATGACGATGCTGATTCCGTCCAGAAGTTCCAGATGACCAAAGGTAAAGCGATCCTCACCGGTAATAGGATCAGCACCGACCATTGAGATAAAAATACCAAAACAGGCACTAATTAAGCCTTTGACTGGGCTCTCACCAAGCAGAAAAATTATACTGCACAGGCCAAATACCGCGATCCAGAAAACTTCTGAAGGACCAAAAAGAAGCGTGACTTGGGCTAGCGGAGGTGCCAACAGCATAAGCGCCAACGCGCTCGCGATCCCGCCGATTGAAGATGAAACAACAGCAACCTGAAGTGCAAAGCCTCCCTGGCCTTGCTGCGCCATAGGATAGCCATCAAAGGTTGTCGCGACTGCGGCGGGTGTACCGGGTATACGCAGTAAAACAGCAGGTATTGCACCGCCATACATGGCGCCGTTATAGATACCCGCCATTAATCCAAGGGCAACCAGCGGATCCAAACCAAAGGTGAACGGAACAAGAACCGATATCGCCATAGTCGCACTCAAACCGGGCATGGCACCCACCGAAATGCCGGCCAGAACACCGATCATCACAGCAAAAAAGTTCGAAAACGCAAGGACGTTGGGGAGCGCCGATAGAAGCTCAGAATACATAACCACTTACCCCCAGATGAGTCCGCTCGGAAACTCTTTAGACATTGCTAAACCAAAAATCAGATAGATCAGCCCAGGAACCAAGAGAGTCGCGACGACCAGCGTCTTGGGCGATTTACAGCCAAACAGGTAAGCGATTAACGGAACAAATATGCAGGTTGTTGGGTAGAAGCCCAAAAGGTGCACCGATCCGATGTAAAGAAATACAATGCACAACGCACCATATACACGTAGCGGTGCTTTTAGCAGTGGTTCTGTACTCCCCTGATGCAATGCTTGACGCTGATCCCCGACGATGGCAATCAGAGAGAGGCCCGCTAGAGCCAACAGCATAGTCACTGGAAGTAGCGACGGGACATCGTTAAGCTCTAATGCCATCGGCAACAAAGAGAGAGCGACCAACATTAATATGAGTGACGTGACAGTCAATGGACGAGTGAGTCTTGTTTTCAGCGTTAAGCTCATCTTATTTTCAACTCAAATGATAAAAAATAGCGCGAGCTAATGCCCGCGCCTGTTGGTTACTTCCAAGGAGTTGTTTCCCAGATCTGCTTGGCTAACTGATAAAGTTCGCCATTAAGCTTTTCGAAATCCTCGGCCAATGCCACGGATACTGGATTAGCCGTCGCACTCATTTTAGCGAGCAGTTCAGGGTCTTTAGATGCCTGTTCGAATGCTTTCATCAACTTAGCCTCAACGTCCGAAGGCAAGCCCTTGGGAGCTACGAAGCCTCGCATTGAACCATTGATAAGCTCGACACCCTGCTCCGCCATTGTCGGTACATTCGGAGCAAATTCAGATCTCTCTTTCTGAGCCAGCCCTAGAACATTGAGTTCCTCGGCAAATTTAGCAACTTCGGAGACATTAAGTACGCCCGCAGCCACGTGGCCACCTAGAATCGCTGTCCGCGCAGGTGCAGAGCCCTTAAAGGGCACAATCATGAATTCTGTACCGGTCACGTCCTGAAATTTTGTCAGAGCCAAATGATCATCGCCGCCAAGGCTCGACATTCCGACTGTAATGGCACCTGGATCCTTTTTCGCATGCGCGATAAGCTTTTCAAGCGTGTCGATTTCAGTCTTTTTAGACGTCACGATTACGTTTGGGTCGTTAACGATATTTGCAAGGAATGTAAAACTGTCAGCACTGTAGTCAGCTTTGCGATCAAGTGTGCGGGCCATCATACCCGGCAGATTGTATGTACCCAATGTGTAGCCGTCGGGATCCGCATTCGCGACCTCGGTAATACCGATCTGACCACTGGCACCAGGCATGTTTTTTACAACAACGCTAGCGCCATCACCCAAGTATTTCTCAAGGAATGGCGCAACATTACGTGCCATAACGTCTGTACCACCGCCCGCAGAGTAACCCACGATCACCGTAATTGGCTTCTCAGGATATTCCGCAAAGGCTGTAGCTGCTGTCATCAACATAGCTGCAGCAAGAGTAAAGGTTCTTTTTTTATTATTAAGCATGCGTCTTCTCCTACGCTTTTTGGTTTTAATCTGGAAATTTGCAGCCTTTCGCTTTCAAAGCAGCATCAACCCAGGTTCGGTCATTTGTCCCTTCAGCAATGGCTTTCATTTGCCGAGTTTCGACATCCTGTTTCGCCAATGTTCTATCTAAGATCTCTTGGGCTTCATCTAGCGGCACCGCGAGTACTCCATCCGCGTCTCCAATAACGATGTCACCGGGGTTCACAATCATTCCATCAAGACTAATGGGAACATTGACTTCACCCGGCCCATCTTTGAAAGGTCCTCGATGTGTCACGCCCGCAGCGAAAGTAGGAAGATTTGTGGAAACAAAGGCATCCA
>JABXHP010000376.1 GCA_013373575.1 Oceanospirillaceae bacterium
AGAGATTGGTATTCGCCGCCTTGAAGCTCGCCCAACGGCAACGCAGTGCATCGACTGCAAGACGCTGGCTGAGATCAAAGAGAAGCAGACCGGCGGCTAATAGCTAAGGGGCGGCAGCCGAGCTGGCGTCCCAGTTTTTTTCGCTGCATGATCTATCGCGGACGTTTTGCCCCCTCCCCTACAGGCCCGCTTCATGCAGGCTCGCTCCTAACAGCACTCGCAAGTTATCTGGATGCTCGCGCTAATAACGGCTCTTGGCTCCTCCGTATCGAGGATCTAGATCCCCCGCGTACGCAGCCCGGTGCCGAAACGTCCATTCTGAAAACTCTTGAAGCCTATGGCCTCGAGTGGGATGAGACGGTTCTGCGTCAAAGTGAGCGGCTAGAGATCTACCGCGAGTTTTGTGAGCAATTGTTGCGGGAGAAACATGCGTACCACTGTCAATGCAGCCGCAGCCAACTCAAAGCCAGAGGCGCTGTAAAAAACTATGATGGCTACTGCATTCAAAACCCACCTAATTCTGGAAGTCCAACCGCTATTCGGCTGCGCGGCGGCTTAAGCACCCCTTTTGATGATCGTGTTCAAGGTGTGCAGCAGGCCGAGGCGGTTTCTGACTTCACTGTTTTTCGTAGGGACGGACTGTTTGCCTATCAACTGGCGGTGGTGGTTGACGACCACTTGCAGAACATTAATCAGATCGTCCGCGGAAAAGATTTACTAAGCGAGACCGCTAAGCAGGGCCTGCTGATGCAAAGATTAAGTTTTTCTCAAGTCACTTTTTATGCTCACCTACCACTAATCCTTGCAGAAGATGGTCAAAAACTGAGCAAGCAGACACTTGCGCAACCCGTTGCAACCACGCCAGATAGCATTAGAACAACTTTATTTAAGACTCTCAGACTGCTTGGCCAAGAACCCCCTAACCATCTGATTTATAACGATTTAACTGACATACATACCTGGGGCATTGAGCATTGGAACATCAACAAAGTACCAAGTGATCTAAGCATATAAAATTTTACTTAGTAGACTTTGGTTTAAATTGTTAAAAAAAACTCAATTAAATGTTGAAAGTGACTCAGGTGTCACATATATTCACTCCACAGAACAACAACAACACGCGGCATTTGTGACACCCAAATAAAAATAACAAGGGTGATATCAGAGTCGAACTGCTCCGAATAAAAATAACAATGGAGCTTTGACGGTTGCGAAGACTGCACAGTGAAAAATAATTATAAGCACTGCCCTAACGTAGCTTCGCAGCCCGTCCCCCACCACACTCTCTCAGGTTACCTCCAAAACCACACACCGCTACGACTATACATCTTGCAATATCAAACTTACCGCTCTGCTGGTATGATTGCGCCTCAAACAATAAATCCGCTGATTAAGTAACGCATCGCTAATGGAATCTATTCTTCTTTTACTATTTGGCTTCGGCTTACTTGGCGCGTTCTACTGGACGACACGAGTTAAAAATCCGCCAACGTCTACTGAAACAAGTAGCAGTGTAGAGCCTGCGCAGGAAACTGAAATTTTGCCTCTTGGTCAACGCCGAGCGATACCCGAATCGATTCACCAGATCCCACGTCACGCGCTGGACGACAATGCGATGCGCGTCGTCTACCGCCTTCTTGATGCCGGATATGAAGGCTATCTTGTTGGCGGCTGTGTCCGTGACCTTCTTGCGGGCAAAAATCCCAAAGATTTTGATGTCGCAACCTCTGCTACTCCAGAGCAAGCGGAACCACTGTTCAATCGTGCCAGACTTATAGGCCGACGATTCAAGCTAGTGCACGTGCGTTTTGGGCGCGAGGTCATAGAGGTCGCTACTTTCCGGGCCGCACACGACAGCGAGCAAAACTCCGGCGAACATGGCCGCCAAGCCGCCTCAGGCATGATATTGCGGGACAACGTCTACGGTAATATCGAAGATGACGCTCTGCGCAGAGATTTTTCCATCAATGCGCTCTACTACAACGTCAGTGACCATAGCATCCTAGATTTCGCCAACGGCTACCCCGACCTTCTTGCGAAGCGCATACGTATTATTGGTGACGCCAGCGAGCGCTACCGCGAGGACCCTGTCCGTATGCTTCGCGCCGCACGCTTTGCGGCTAAACTTGATTTCGAAATCGAAGAGAGCACGGCAGCACCCATACACCAACTTGCACCCTTAATTGGCAAAGTTGCTCCAGCCCGCATGTTTGACGAGGTACTAAAACTGCTACAAACAGGGCACGGTGTAGCGACTCTACGCCAACTTGTGCGCTTCGACATGTTTAAGTACCTCTTACCCGGTGCTGACCGCATGCTGAACTCAGAAATCTATGCTGTGGAAGCACTGGTAAATAACGCACTTCGCAATACTGACCGCCGTCTGTCACAGGGCAAAAACGTCAACCCCGCGTTCCTATTTGCTGCGATGCTCTGGTACCCACTCGTTGAACGCATGGAGAAGCTAGCCAAGCGGTCAGAATTACCTCCACTGCAACGACTCCACGAGGCCGCCAACCAAGTACTCGCCGAGCAGATCAAAGCCACAGCAATACCTCGCCGCTTTTCTACTATGATTCGCGAGATCTGGGAGCTTCAGCACCGCTTACCTCGTAAGGATAGGGCCGACCAAATCATGGAAAACCCTCGTTTCCGCGCGGGTTATGATCTACTACTTCTGCGCGAAGAGAGCGGTGAAGATCTAGGTGGACTGGGTGCTTGGTGGACTGATTACCAACGTGGTGCCAAACCTCGTATGCACTCTGAACCACGTGCAGAAGAGCGCCAAGACGAGCGCAAACGCCCTCCACGTCGCCGGCGCCGCCGCTCCTCCGCACCTCGCCAGGGGAGCGATAGTTGATTCGGCGTTGTTTTATCGGCTTGGGCAGTAACCTTGATGAGCCACTGAAGCAGGTCTCCGATGCTCTGCGGGAGTTAGCGCAACTTCCTCAAACCAAGCTACTCAGGCACTCGCAACTTTTTCGCTCAGATCCTGTCGGCCCCGCTGGGCAGCCCGACTACATTAACGCCGTTGCCGAGATCGAGACTGAGTTAACACCAATACAGCTTCTCGACCAGCTCCAGGCGATTGAGCAAGCGCATCAGCGACGCCGGATAGTTCACTGGGGCCCAAGAACGCTTGATTTAGATATTCTGCTGGTCGATTCCGAGACTATCGCTACTGAGCGGCTGAAGGTACCTCACCCCTATATGCACGAGCGCGAGTTCGTTCTATACCCTTTGGCACAGATAGCGCCAGATCTTAAGCTACCCGACGGACGACGACTCGAGCAGCTATTAGAACAATGCCCTATGGGCACTTTAGAGCCAGTGGCTCTATAATATCCATACATTTGAACTGAAGAGATCAGACTGATGAGCAGCGTTACTCTGCAAACACTGAAACAGCGCAAGTTGAATGGCGAAAAATTCACAATGCTTACAGCCTACGATGCGACCTTCTCTCAGGTTGTCAGCGAGGCGGGAATTGAGGCTATTCTGGTTGGTGACTCTTTGGGGATGGTTCTACAGGGACACGACAGTACTATTCCAGTAACGCTGGAGCAAATGGTCTATCACACCCAGAGCGTAGCGCGTGGTAATCGCGGCGCGCTAATCATGAGCGACCTCCCCTTCATGAGCTGTGCAACGCTCGAGAGCGCGCTTAATAGCGCTGCAGAACTTATGCGTGCAGGTGCCCACATGGTCAAACTTGAGGGCGGACGTTGGCTCGCTGAAACAGTGACAAAACTGAATCAGCAGGGCGTTCCAGTTTGTGTGCATCTTGGTCTAACCCCACAGTCTGTTAACACCTTTGGTGGATACAAGGTGCAGGGTCGTGAACAGAGCGCAGCACTGCAGATGCTGGAAGATGCGCGTGTTTTGGAGGAAGCAGGAGCAGCCTGCCTCTTAGTCGAGTGTATACCTACGCTGCTAGCTGAGGAGATTACCGAGAACTCCAAAGTTCCTGTGATCGGTATTGGCGCAGGTCCGCATACGGATGCACAGGTTTTGGTACTGCATGATATGCTCGGCATTACACCTGGCAGAACGGCGCGATTCGTGAAGAACTTCATGCCCGGATCTAATAGCGTTACGGAAGCTGTGCAAAAATATGCTTCCGAGGTAAAAAACGGCACATTCCCTGGCCCTGAGCATAGCTTCGAATAAAATGAATACTGTCACTAGCATCCAAGAGTTACGCACCTCAATTAAGCAGGCACGCGCCCAAGGCAAGAGCATCGGTTTCGTTCCGACTATGGGCAATCTTCATCAGGGGCACCTAAATCTCCTGTCAGAAGCGAGAGAGAGAGCAGACTACGTTGTCTCCTCCATATTCGTGAACCCACTACAGTTCAACGCGAAGGACGATCTAGAGCGCTACCCACGCACTCTAGAAGAGGACCAGCAGAGTCTCATCAACTACGGTTGCGACCTTCTTTTCGCACCAGCAGAGTCCGAGGTTTATCCGGACGGTCGTGAGAGTCAGACCTTTGTCGAGGTACCGGGAGTATCCGAGATGTACTGCGGTGCAAGCCGCCCAGGACATTTCCGCGGCGTTACAACCATCGTCAATAAGCTGTTTAACTTAGTGCAGCCCGATATCGCCGTCTTCGGTAAGAAAGACTTCCAGCAGCTCCATATCATTCAGCGCATGGTTCGAGATCTATCCATGCCGGTAGAGCTTGTTGGTGTGGAGACCGCACGGGAGGCAACTGGACTGGCCCTTAGCTCACGCAACGGTTACCTAACGAAAGAAGAGCGCCAGCGAGCGCCTTTGCTCTATAAACAGCTTAAGCGTATTCACGAAGCGATAATTGGAGGCAGTTCCGATTTTGAGGGGCTGATAGAGCAGGCTAACCAGTCTCTAGAGAGAGAGGGGTTCAAGCCTGATTATGTCCATATCGTGCGCCGCTCAGACCTGCAGCCATGTAATAATGCCGACAGAGAACTGGTCATTTTAGCCGCAGCCTTCCTTGGACATGCTCGACTTATCGATAACCTAGAGGTTGATCGCTAGAAGCTAGCGATCGCCCCCTTACCCAGCCCCTCGAAGGCTCGCACCTCAACCGCCCTGGATGGATTACGCGCGGCTGTTTCCCGGGCCATATGCTGAGCAATCTGCTCCACAGTGGACTCAGTATCGATCATATAGACGCGATCACTGCGCAGTGAAAGCTCAAACTGCCCCTGCGGCGCCTCATAACTGAAGAAGCTAACGCCCCCCTCCTGTTTAACCAGATGGGAATCGGTGCCGATGTAGATATCTCTGAACGCCTCAGCCCAAAACTGCTCCTGTTCACGGTTTCGTTGGCCATCTAGAAGCACCTGTACACGGGAGCGATGGCCATGAGCAATGCGCTGACAGTTGCCCTGGTGCTTCTGCAGACCATGCGAATAGTGGTAATACGCCCCATCGATCGATTCAGGGTAGAGCGTAAGTTTGAGCCCCTGTACCTCCTCTGGGAACAGCGCTTTGAGGCGCGACTCACACCAGCTTGCAACCGCTTCAGGCTCGATGGCATCGACATCTAGCAACGCGAAGGCTTGATCTGGCCCTTCACAACGAAAAGGCATGCCGTCTGAGTCAGTCCAGAGCACCTCAGTGCGCCCACCAGCCTCGCGTATTTCCACACCGGGCATACCTTTGGCGACAGCGAGGGCATGATCTATACCCTCATCGAACCACTGCTTTACGCGCTTCTTAACGATACCGAAATCACAGATCATACCCTCCTCGTTCAGAGATCCGTCCAGCTCTAAGCGTACTACCCATGACTCACCAAGCAGCCCGCGCTCAGCATCAAGAAGGGAGAAATCCACATGGGTCAGATCATCAACAAAAAGTTTCACGGCACACCTCAAAAATTAATCACTCTATTTTACCCTAACCCTGCAACCGCGCGCATCTGCAACAACACTTGGGTATACTAGTGGGAATAAATTTACCCATTCATTTCTGCGATTAGACCCCATATGCGTTTAGATAAGTACCTTGCCCAGTCGACCGGCTTTTCCCGTAAAGAGGTGAAGCGCATGCTTCACGCCGATGAAGTCCAAGTGAACGGTGAGTTTGAACGCAACCCTGCTCGAAAAGTCAGCGATGCTGATGAGGTTTTGCTGGACGGCTTACCCGTAGATACACCGCGTGACCGATACATTATGATCAACAAACCACTGGGTTACGTCTGCTCTAATGATGACGGCACCCACCCCTCCGTACTCGGTCTACTGGAGCTGCCACGCGCCGAGGAGATGACTATCGCTGGGCGCCTAGATGTAGATACTACCGGACTTGTTCTCGTGAGCGATGACGGTCAGTGGTGCCACCGCATCACTTCACCTAAGCACAAACTCGGTAAGATCTACGAAGTGACGCTCGCTGATCCGATAGATCCTAGCTATGTCGAGAAGTTCGAGCGAGGAATCTTACTTAATGGTGAAAAAGAGCTGACCAAACCGGCAAAACTTGAAATCCT
>JABXHP010000319.1 GCA_013373575.1 Oceanospirillaceae bacterium
CCGATGATGTTCGGTATGGTTAGCCTGATGTTGTTCAACCTGGCTGATGCCTGGTTTGTGGGCCAGCTTGGTACAGGCCCACTGGCAGCACTGGCGTTCACCTTTCCCATCTGCTTCTCAATTACAAGTCTGGCGATAGGGCTGGGGGTGGGTACATCTGCCACTTTGGCGCGCCTTATTGGAAGCGGACAGTCGGAGCGCGTAGCGCGAGTTGCCACTGATAACTATCTGATGGCGATACTGATAACAGCGCTCACGGGGTTGCTGGGGCAGTTTTTGTTGCCTTGGCTAGCGAGGTTACTCGGAGCTCCAGTCGAACTCTACCCGTTGATTGAGGCCTATATGGGGGTCTGGTTCTTTGCATCGATCTTCATGGTTCTGAATATGGTGTGTAATGCCACTTTTAGAGCCACCGGCGATACACGTATGACAGCTACTCTCATGCTTGGCTCTTCGGTTATTAACTTTATCCTTGACCCGATACTTATCTTTGGTTGGGGACCGATCCCCGCACTGGGTATTAAGGGAGCAGCTGTTGCCAGTTTAATCGCCTGGGCGATTACCTCGGTATTGGCGCTATACCTGCTTAAACGAGTGAAACAGCTACTTCTAATCGAATGGCTACGCTGGCCCGAAATCGTGCAGAATTGGCGCGACATCCTCAAAATCAGCCTACCCGCCGCGCTTTCGAATATGATGACTCCCTTGGCAAATGGCGTCCTTACTGCAGTGGTTGCAAGACATGGACCAGAGGCGGTTGCAGCCTTCGGTGTGGGTAATCGACTCGAGTCGCTGTCGCTGCTAGTGTGCCTTGCCCTCTCTATGACGCTGCCTCCCTTTATTTCGCAAAATTTTGGTGCACGCGTTATAGCTCGAGTACAACAGGCTTATCAGTTGGCTGTACAGTTCGCGCTGCTTTGGCAGTTGCTTGTCTATGTCATATTGGCACTGTGTGCGGGCTGGGTTGCTCAACTGTTTACGGACGATCAAGGCGTGATGCGCTGGCTGACTCTTTGGATTCTAATTGTACCCTTGGGGTTTGGTTTTCAGGCGGCAACTTTTCTATCCTCATCTACCTTTAACGCGTTGCATCAGCCACTGAGAGCGATGCGCATCAGCTTGGTACGCCTATTCCTGCTCTATGTGCCTCTGGGGTGGCTTGGTAATGAGCTTTTTGAGCTCAAGGGTATGTTTGTAGGTTTAGTTTGCGCGAATGCACTGACTGCTTTGATCGCTTGGTTCTCGATGATCCGGTATCAAAAACGCCTTGCAGCACAGATTTCTTAAGTCTTTTAGCTATAAGTCTGGTCGTAACTATATCGTTATCATGCTACCCTATCGCGCATGATCGATATCGGTGCAATGAGAGATGCTCTATGCACCAAAAACTGCCAGTGATTGCCCAAACTAAATGGGAGAGTCAGGCTTAGCCAAGGTGGCGAGGTTGGCATAGTTCTTGTAGCAGAACTTAGCGAAGATCCTCAGGGACTTGGGTACTTCAGCGGACTAACTGGCTAGGTCAGGAAGACCTAGCTCTCCTTAAAGTATGGGGTGTAAACACTTATGAGCCAAAAAATCGCACTAGTTACCGGTGGTACCGGTGGTCTGGGTACTTCAATCTGTCGTGAACTTGCAGATGCAGGCTTCAAAGTTGTAGCGGGCTACAACTCAGGCGGTAACCATGACAAAGCGAAGGCTTGGCAAGAAGAGCAGCGTAAAGACGGTTATGAGATCGAAGTCGCTTATGGTGATGTAACCAACGCTGAATCTTGCGCAAAATGTATCGAAATTGTTGAGTCGCTGACGGGTGGCTCTGTTGATGTATTGGTTAACAACGCGGGTATAACGCGTGACGGTATGTTCAAGAAGATGAGCTGGGAACAGTGGGACGAAGTCCTCTCTGCAAACCTCGACTCAATGTTCCACATGACTCGCTTGGTGATTAACCCAATGCTCGATAAAGGTTTCGGGCGCATCATCAACATCTCTTCTGTGAACGCACAAAAAGGTCAGTTTGGTCAGGCTAACTACTCAGCTGCAAAAGCGGGCATTCACGGCTTTACTAAAGCTTTGGCGCAGGAAGTTGCACGCAAAGGCGTAACAGTTAACACCGTGTCGCCAGGCTACATTATGACCGCTATGGTAGCGAAGATTGATCAGAAGATTCAGGACTCAATCACCTCTACAATCCCTGTGGGTCGTTTCGGTGAGCCGCACGAGATCGGTCGTACGGTAGCCTTCTTGGCAGATGATAACTCGGGCTACATCACCGGCGCCGACTTCTCTGTCAACGGTGGTCTGCACATGTTCTAAGTGAGCTGTGCTTAGCAATAGAGGGCGTGCTTAAGAGTACGCCTTTTTTATTTAACCTCTACCTCTCCGTCTACATAGAACCACTGCTCTCCCTCTCTGCGAAAGTTTGAACGCTCATGTAGGCAACCCCTCTCACCTGAGGCTTCAAAGTATGCGTTGAACTCAACGATTCCGGTTTTATCGGTGGCGCTACCTGCTTGGGTGTCCAGAATCTCAAGTTTGATCCACTTGGTTTGGCCGAGCTCACGCTCTAACATACGCCGCTCATTTACCGAGCGGCGCTCTGGTGCCAAGGTCTTAATCAGATAATCCACCGCTCCTAGGCAAAAGGCGGTGTAGCGTGAGCGCATCAATTGCTCGGCCGTCTCTGCCGGTGCAAGCTGCATTAATTTGGGGGCGCAGCAACTCTCGAAGCTGGTGCCAGAGAGGCAAGGGCAGGGGGCGTTAAGATCCGTTAGCATGGAAACTCCTTGGTGGTACCTGTACTCTTCTCATTATGGATGTAATTCAAAAGGATAGAAATAATGGCAGGCGGTCGCGTTGACAGCTTTTTTTGGCACGATTACGAAACCTCCGGTACTGATACCCGTCGCGATCGTCCCATGCAGTTCGCCGGTGTGCGCACTGATGCAGAGCTTAATATTATTGATGAGCCGCTTGTTATCTACTGCCGTCCAGCAGAGGATCTCTTACCCCATCCGATGGCCTGTTTGATTACCGGAATTACGCCGCAAAAGGCGTTGGAAGAGGGGTATCCTGAGGCGGAGTTCATCGCCCTTATCAACGAACAGCTGGCGCGGCCGGGTACCTGTAGTGTGGGTTATAACTCGCTGCGCTTCGATGATGAAGTGACGCGCAACACGCTCTACAGAAATTTTATCGATCCCTA
>JABXHP010000209.1 GCA_013373575.1 Oceanospirillaceae bacterium
ACGCGAACCACCCATCAGGGAGCGTAAGAATCAGCCTACATCCTGGATTGAGTTGCGCATCAGCGAGGGACGAAATCGTCAGGTACGCCGTATGACAGCGGCAGTCGGTTTTCCAACACTGCGCCTTGTAAGGGTGGCAATTGGCCCTTGGAGAGTTGATGGCTTGGCGCCCGGTTGCTGGCGCAAAGAGCAGGTGAACTTGCCAACAAGAGCCAAAACCAAGCCCGCCGGGCGCTCTAGAGACAGAGCTAAACGCACAACCACTAAGTAGAGACAGCTATTGCAGTCTCATTCTGGGGGCTAATTATCCCAGCTGCTCGCAGCCTCTAAGTCTGAGCTCTTCTGCTCAACCCAGACCGCACCTTTGTCGCTAACTTCACGCTTCCAAAATGGTGCATCACGCTTGAGGTAGTCCATTATAAATACCGCAGCTTCAAACGCTGCCTTGCGGTGTGCAGAACTTACCCCTACCTGCACCACCTCATCAGTCAGACGCATGCGCCCAACTCGATGCACTATCCAGACCCGTTTGAGCGGCCAGCGTTCACGCGCCTGCTCAACAATTTTTTGCAGCGCCTTTTCCGTCATGCCGGGGTAGTGTTCCAGCTCCATCGCCTCTAGGGAGGCGTCTTCAAGCTCACGCACCAAACCGGTGAAGGTAACTAGGGCACCGACGCCCTCGGGAGATTGCTTCAGCCACGCACTGACATCTGCACTATTCAGGCTCGCTTCAGTTACCTCAATAAAATCACTCATCTATGCTCCCCACGCTAATTTGATCCGCCAGACGACGCCAAAGCTGGTATCATATGCGCTCCATTGAGACAGATAAACCGTTGAAGATGAATCCTATAGCAAATCAGCGCTGGACACCCCGCAGCACCGTTGCAGCCATCATCGAACAGAAGGGTAAATTCTTGTTGGTTGATGAGATGATTCAGGGAAGACGCCTAATCAATCAACCGGCGGGACACCTTGAAGAGGGCGAAACATTCATCGAGGGTATGTTACGTGAAGTGCGCGAGGAGACAGGCTTCGAGGTGAAACCCGAGGCGCTTCTGGGCCTCTATGTCTACCGCACCAGCGACGCAAGTCTGACCTTTCATCGAGTCTGCTTTATTGCCAGTGTCGTAGAAGAGATTCCGAATGCGCAATTGGATGAGGGTATAATCGGTCCGTGCTGGATGACGCGCGATGAAGTTGCAGCGGCACCCAATCTTAGAGCACCACTGGTTTTGCAGTGCATCGACGACTACCTCAGCGGCAAACGCTACCCACTCGATTTTATACAGGATTAAGTATCACGCCCTATGAGTGACAACAGCAGTAAAAAAGTGATTGTCGGCATGTCCGGTGGTGTCGACTCCTCCGTATCAGCCTACCTTCTGCAGCATCAGGGCTACCAGGTGGAAGGTCTGTTTATGAAGAACTGGGACGAGGACGACGGCACTGAGTACTGCACGGCTATCGAAGACCTCGCCGATGCCCAAGCTGTCTGCGATAAGCTAGGGATCTATCTGCACACGGCTAATTTTGCGGCTGAATATTGGGACAACGTGTTCGAACATTTTCTGCAGGAGTACAAGGCGGGACGCACACCAAACCCCGATATTCTCTGTAACCGCGAGATTAAGTTCAAAGCCTTTCTTGAGTATGCCCAGATGCTAGGCGCCGACTTTATCGCCACCGGACACTACACGCGCCGCTCCGAGCGCGAGGGCAAAGCGGTGTTACTCAAAGGAGTGGATCCAAATAAGGATCAGAGCTACTTCCTGCACCAGGTTGGTCACCAAGAGCTTGGCATGACGCTCTTTCCAGTAGGTGAGCTAGAGAAGCCGAAAGTTCGAGAGATCGCTGATATGCTCGAACTCGCGACGGCCAAAAAGAAAGACAGCACTGGCATCTGCTTCATCGGTGAACGCCGCTTTACAGATTTTTTGAAACAGTACCTACCCGCACAGCCCGGAAAGATTGTGACACCCGATGGCGATCAAATCGGTGAGCATCAAGGTTTGATGTACTACACCCTCGGTCAACGTCAGGGCTTGGGGATTGGTGGACTCGCCAACTACCCCGAGGAGCCCTGGTTTGTCGCCGGCAAGAATCTTGAGAAAAATGAACTCGTCGCGGTTCAAGGTATAGATAACGAGTTACTCTTCTCTGACTGGCTATTCGCCAGCGATATTTTTTGGATCAATGGAGAGAAGCCGAGTATGCCTTTGCGTTGCAAGGCGAAAGTGCGTTACCGCCAGCCTGACCAGCACTGCCTTATTGAAGAAGTTGAAGGCGGTTTTAAAGTTAGCTTTGACGAGCGCCAACGCGCCGTGACACCAGGGCAATCCCTGGTGCTCTACTTGGACGATCTCTGCCTCGGCGGTGGCGTCATTGAACATAGCTCACGTGATCTTTATTGGAAGTAAGAAGTATGTATCGAGCATCGGTTGAGCAGACCATTGCACTGGCCGGCGTTTTTCAAGCTGCCAGCCTCGTAGACCAAATTGCCCGCCAGGGTCTAGTAGCACAGGACGCACTAGAGGCCAGTATCGCAAGCCTTTTCGTTACCAACCCCAAACGTACGGAAGATGTATACGGCGGGCCAGACCAGCTGCGCTTCAACTTGAGCACTGGCCTCAAAGAGTTGCAGAAGACAATCGATAAAAAGGGCAGCACCCTGACGCCTCACATAACCCGCTACGCTCTGAGCATGATCGCCCTTGAACGCAAACTGGCGAAGAACCCCAATTTTCTTCAAACAATCGGCGAGCGTCTTGATGCGCTGGAACAGAAGGCGGGCTACTTCTCTGCAACACAGGATGGAGAGCGCAGTAGTCCAAGCCGCTACGCCCATAGCGTTATCATCGCCGGCCTCGATCAACTCTACCAAGAGACAATAAGCCAGTTCAGTTTTCGAATACAGGTGCAAGGCGACCCTCGCAATCTGCAAAACAACGAGAACGCAGCCCGCATCCGTGCCCTACTGCTGTCTGGAATTCGAGCGGCGATGCTGTGGCGTCAGGTTGGCGGGCACCGTTGGCACTTTATCTTCCTAAGAGCCCGTCTGCGCGACCCCTTGAAGCAGTTGCAGCGCTAGTTCACAACAGTCGGCCAGCCGCCTGCGGCTGGCCTCAATGCGTCGCTTTTGTCGGCGTTTTTTGCTAGACTTCGCACCCTTCAAAATTCACCAAAACCGAGACTATAGAGACATGGAACTTACCGCACTCACCGCCGTTTCTCCGGTAGACGGCCGTTACGGCAGCAAAACCTCTGACCTGCGTTCAATCTTCAGCGAATTTGGACTCATTCGCTTTCGCGTTGAGGTTGAAGTTCGCTGGCTGCAGAAGCTCGCTGCTCATCCAGCGATTGCTGAAGTTCCGAGTCTGAGCGCAGAAGCTAACCAGCTGCTTGACGCGCTGGTTGCCAACTTCTCGGTTACTGATGCTGAGCGCATCAAAGAGATTGAGCGCACCACCAACCACGATGTAAAAGCGGTTGAGTACTTCATCAAAGAGCGCATCGGCACGAACACAGAGCTTAATGCCATTGGTGAGTTTGTTCACTTCGCGTGTACTTCTGAAGATATCAACAACCTCTCGCATGCGCTGATGCTCAAAAACGGGGTAGCGGTAATGCGCAAGGAGATGGTGGAGATTGAGAACCAGATTGCGAAGCTCGGCCGCGATTTTGCGGGCCAGCCGATGCTCTCTCGTACGCACGGACAGACCGCATCTCCGTCGACGCTGGGTAAAGAGATGGCCAATGTTGCCTACCGCCTGCGTCGCCAGATCAAACAGCTCGATAACATTGAGTTCCTCGGCAAAATTAACGGTGCTGTCGGTAACTACAACGCCCACCTGAGTGCTTACCCAGAGATAGACTGGGAAGCGAATGCTAAGGATTTCATCGAGTCACTGGGACTGGACTACAACCCCTACACTACTCAGATTGAACCACACGACTACATCGCCGAACTGTTCGACCTCGTGTGTCGCTACAACACCATTCTGATCGATTTCGATCGTGACGTTTGGGGCTACATCGCGTGGGGTTATTTCAAACAGAAAACCATCGCCGGCGAGGTTGGCTCATCCACCATGCCGCACAAGGTTAACCCGATCGACTTTGAAAACTCTGAAGGCAACCTCGGCATCGCCAACGCAATCATGGGCCATCTCACTGCAAAGCTACCCATCTCTCGCTGGCAGCGTGACCTGACTGACTCAACCGTTCTGCGTAACCTCGGTGTGGGCTTCGGTCACTCTCTGATCGCCTACGCGGCTACGCTCAAAGGTATCAGTAAGCTTGAGGTTAATGCCGCGCGACTAAACCAAGATCTGGATAACAGCTGGGAGGTTCTAGCAGAGCCCATCCAGACGGTTATGCGCCGCTACGCGATCGAAGAGCCGTATGAAAAGCTCAAGGCGCTAACGCGTGGTAAGGGGATGACTAAAGAGGTGATGCTCGATTTCATCGAGACGCTTGAGATCCCCGAAACAGCCAAAGCCGAACTGCGCGTGCTGACACCAGCAACGTACATAGGTAACGCATCTGAGCAGGCGGCGAAGATCTAACTCGCCGCAGCTACAGATCAAATCCCGGTGAAGTTGATTGCGCAGCTTCGCCGGATCCCACTATCGGGTCACAGACTATGCTCTCCAATGTCCGTATTGTTTTAGTAGAAACCTTCCACCCTGGCAATATAGGCGCCGCAGCGCGAGCGCTCAAAAACATGGGGCTGGAGCAACTCTGGCTGGTTAATCCGCGTGAATTCCCTTCAGATGAGGCAGACTCTCGAGCCGCCGGCGCCAAAGATCTGCTAGATCAAGCGCGTGTCGTCAGCAGTGTTGAAGAGGCGATCGCTGACTGTCAGTTAGTGGTGGGCACTAGTGCGCGTGAGCGCTCCTACGACCTGCCACTGCAGGACCTTGAGACCGCATCAGCACAGATCTGGCAGGAGGCTCAGGAGGGGCAGATTGCAATTCTCTTTGGCAGAGAGACCATGGGACTTAACAACAGAGAGATGCTTCTGTGCAATCGCCATCTCTATATCGACGCAAATCCTGAATACCCAGTGCTCAATGTGTCGCAGGCGATTCAACTGGTCTGCTACGAACTGCGTCGTGCCACACGCGTTATGGACCCGCAGTCGCTAACACCCGCCCCCTACCCGCGCCAGCATGAGATGGTGCTCTTTTTCGAGCATCTCGAGCGGGTACTGCGCAGAGTTAGCTTCATCATCCCGCAACATGAGGGGCGCGTACTCGACAAACTACGCCGCTACTTCAACCGCACCCGCCCTGAAAAAGCCGAGATGGGTATGCTACGCGGCATTCTCAATGCCGTAGAAGAGACGCTGGACCGAGAACAGAAGTAAAAGGGCAAGCGCCGCCGTTCTGGTCTATATTGCTCTTAGTCGCCTAGCGACCCTATTCATACGCAAAAGGCAGGCCTAATGAAGCTTTTAGAACGTTTCTCGTTGGTTAAGATAAACTTCGCCAGTTCAATCCTTGCGGCAGTCGTAATTTTGATCCTCGCGATCGTTACCATTGAGGCGCAGCTCACAGAACGACGTAACGCCCTCAACGATATCCGTATGTTGCAGGCGCTTAGAGCGCTCGACAATGTTGCTCACCAACACGCCGTTGAACGCGGCCTTACCGCCGGTTTTTTGGGTAATCCAAGCGAGGAGAACCGCGCTAAAGTGAGCCAACAGCGTGGTAAAGCCGATGCGGCTGCAGCTCAGCTTGCCGAAGTTACACAGGCCTTAGCCGCTGACTTTCCGGTAGTGAAGCAGGCAACCGCTGTACTCAGCCAACAACTACAGGGCAAAGCCAAGCTGCGTGCTGAGGTTGACCAAGTTAGCGGAGCAAACGCCTTTGGCTACTATAGTCAGGTGAACCGTTTGGCCATTGAGGCCCTGACGAGCTTATCCAACGAGATTACCTCAAGCGCAGTAAACACCGACCTTAACATGGCACAGCTACTTGGGCGTTTTAAAGAGCGCGCCGGCCAAGTACGTGGCAAGATTAATGGCACGCTGGCACGCAAAGCGATCGATGATGCAACGCGCGCTGAAGTTGGCGACTATCAACAGGAGATGCAGCTCATTGTGCGTTACCTAGAGACACAGGTGGGTGATGAACGGCTCAGTAAAGCGCGTGCAGTGCTTGGCGATGCCACCAGCGATCAGATTGCCGACATCCTAGAGCATGTCTTGAGCGATTCACCAAATTTTGATCAGCTTCCCACACCAGCACAGTGGTTCCCCCTAGCGACAAAACAGATCGGTGGTGTGAAAGCCCTGCTTGATGAGGAGTGGGCTGCCATCGAGGCTCAAGCCCAGACGAGTGCCGACTGGGCAGACCTTAAACTCTGCCTAACCCTCGCCCTGCTGCTAGTGGCAGTGGTACTACTCAGTTGGATCAATCTCAGTTTTGCCTCGGTATTGCGCGGCTCACTGAAGCGACTCACCTCTCAGCTGCAGCTCATTGCATCCGAGCGCGACCTCAGTATCAAGCTGGATACCTCTGCAAACAATGAGCTAGGGGATATCGCCAGAGCTGTGCAACAGATGTTACAGGCTGTTGAGAACACGCTTAAAGAGCTAGTTGAATCGGTGAGCAGCTCCAGCGGCATGTCTAGTGATCTAGATAATTCCAGCGAGCACCTTTTGCATAATGCCAAGGAGACACAACGCGTATCGACTAGCATCTCGTCGGCGGTCGAGGAGAACGCAGCAACCGCCTCAGAGATCGCTAATGCGGCAGCATTAACCCTCGATGCCGTGCGCGATCTGGGTGATAGCAGTAACGAGAATCAGCAGCGCTTCAGCGATACGCTGGACAAGATCGATGCGCTACAGCAGAGCGCGCAACAGATCGCCTCACTCAGCGAGAAACTGGACTCTCAGGTGGCAGACATAACCGCAGCGGTTAAGACCATCAATGTATTGTTTGAACAGACTAACTTGCTAGCACTCAACGCCTCGATTGAGGCTGCTCGTGCTGGTGAGCAGGGGCGTGGCTTCTCGGTTGTCGCGGATGAAGTCCGCAGTCTGGCGCTCAAATCTCTTGAGTCGTCCGAACGGATTACTGAAGTACTCAACAGCTTGCAACAGGCAAGCGAGGCGATCAGCAGTAGCTCGGTACAAAACGGCGAGCTGAACGCTGCAGCCGCTGAGCAGATGCAGGCTGCACAGGCCTCTATGGCGCAGATGAAGGATGTAATGGCGAATCTAGAGTCTATGGCAACCAGCGTTGCCACAGCGTCGGAAGAGCAATCCTCTGTCTCAGCCATGATTGCCGAGGACACGGCGTCCGTACTGGAAGCCTCCAATGCAAGTCTGGACCTATCCGAGCGCCTGCAGCAGATGAGCAGAACCTACCGCAGCTCGAGCGAGTACATGCTTCAGGTTGCGCGCAAGTTCAAACTATAGCGGGGTCACCTGTCCTCTAACGCCGAAGCACTTAGAGCTTAGAGCTTATAGCGGCGCTAGGAACCTCTCTAATGCCGCCTGAGCGATCGCATGGTCCTCAGGTGCCTTGCCCCCCGCAACACCTATAGCACCCAGGGTCTCACCCTCTAGCTGAACAGGAATACCGCCAGCAATCAACGAGACCTTCGGGTTCTGCGACAGCCCCTGCATCACCAGCGCTCTATCAGCGAGTATCTGGGTCCACTTTTCTGTCGACCATCCATAGCTGGCCGCGGTGTAGGCTTTACGTTGAGCGAACTCTAGCGAGGCGTCGGGTGCCTTGGGATTGCGCAGTAGCGCAAGTGGTAAACCCGCACGATCGACTACCACCACATTCATTGCAAATCCCTGCTCGCTTGCACAGTTCTGACCGAGCTGAGCCAGCTCTAGGGCAGCCTCTAAGGTTAAGCTTCTCTGTGTCTCAAATATTGGCATCGTCCT
>JABXHP010000352.1 GCA_013373575.1 Oceanospirillaceae bacterium
GAGCTGATACTGGTTAACTCCCAGAACGCCCAAAGCTGCAGTAGGTTCTCTGACATGACGATGCCCAGCATCGCCGTCATAAAGAGTATTAGATAGGCGTAGAAGCGACCCATGTCATCCGCTGCCGAGAGATAGTAGCGGGCATAAAGAATTATCAGCAGTCCAATGCCGAGTATCAAAAGTGTGAAAAGCAGCGAGTAACCGTCGAGGCGAAAGGCGAACTCTAGGCCGATCTGTTCAACCCAGGGGTAGTGCTCTATCAGCGTTGTACCCTGAAAGACCGCAGGTGCCTGGAATAGTATGAGTAGCAGCGCAACGGCGGGTAATAGAGCCGATGCGCCAGCGCAAGCGGTGCGCGACCAGTTGCGTGTTGCAAGAGGAGTAAGCGTGCCCAGCAATGTAAGAAGGGGTATCCAATACAACACAGTGCTTCCTCGGAGTCAGTCGGCTCGATAGAACGTTTGGTTAGCTATCTATAGCATTCTATTCACAGCATTCTAGTGAAATCGGCCACTAAAGCTAGTTCTAATAGCTGACGTTATACTTAACTCTACAACAAGTTGGTGTTTGGGACAGGCGATCTTATTTCCCTAGCAGCCAGAGTGTCTGATTCCGCAGTAGCGTATCTTTGCGTGACTCCCATAGCTGAGCATAGGGTATGCCAAGTTCAGGGTGTGTCTCTTGCGGGCAGAGCAGAGCGAGCGGCCAGAGTACATGTGCGTGCTCGAGTATATCCTCACGTGGTAGCTTGTAGTTCTCGGTAGTGAGTTGTTGGCGGTCATAGCAGATAAGGTCGATATCCAGAGCACAGCGGCGATCCTCATCACCGCGGGTACGTCCCTGCTCATCTTCAATTTGATGCAGCAGTTTGCGCAGCTCATCGATGGATAGGTCGGTTGAGGCGCTGGCGACCAGGTTTAGATAATTGGCACCGCCACGTAGCGCGTGGCTCTCGAACCAGTCTGATGTTGTCAGTTGGTCGAGCTTCTGCTCCAGTCTCTTTAGTGCATTCGTTAGACGCGCTTCCGCCTGGTGATTGCTCCCGAGGCCAAGAAGTATCTGTGCCATTATTCGAACTGACCGCGCACTATTGAGAGACCAACTGATCGAGCTTCGGGTACCGCGCTTGGTTTGTGAATCGTCAAGCGCATTCCTTGAATGCCGAACTCATTGCTGAGGTAACTACACAGATCCTCTGCAAGCGTCTCCAGCAGCTCCGCTTTTGCCTGCTGGCAAAAATAGATTACAGCATCGCTGATAGCCGCATAGTTAAGTGATTTGCTCAGATCGTTGCTGCTTGCTGCCGCGCGAATATCGCAACGCATCTCTAAATCAATTTCTAGCGGTTGAGGTTCAACTCGCTCGCGCGGATAGATGCCGATGATACAGTTGAAGCTAAGCCGGTTAATGAAGATCTTATCCATTTGAGTCAGCTCCGAGCGGGTGTAGCGTGTCCATTGGCCAGCGCGGGCGCGTTGTGATAGCGAGTGGACTGCGCTCTCCGGCAAGAAGGCGCTGGCAGCCTGCATAAGCGATCATCGCGCCGTTATCTGTACAGAACTGCGGCCGAGCATAGAAGAGTCCAGCACGCTCTTTGCGCACCACCTCATCTAGGCGGGCGCGCAGAGTCTGATTGGCGCTCACGCCACCCGCAATAACTAGTTGCTTGAGACCCGTCTGCTGCAACGCGCGGCGACATTTAATCGCTAAGGTTTCAACTACAGCCTCTTCAAAGGCGGCAGCTATATTGAATTTTACCTGCTCGGGTAGGGAACCATCATCAAGTCGTTCCGCTTCAACCGTATTAAGCGTAAAGGTTTTAAGGCCAGAGAAGCTAAAATCGAGACCTGGACGGTCGGTCATTGGGCGGGGGAAATTGTATTTCGAAGCGTCGCCCTGCATGGCTGCTTTAGCGATGAGTGGTCCGCCGGGGTAGTCCATGCCCATCATCTTTGCCGCTTTGTCGAATGCTTCGCCGGCAGCATCATCAAGCGACTCACCGAGCAGTTCGTATTCGCCAATTGCATCGACGCGCACCAGTTGAGTGTGGCCGCCGGAAACCAAAAGAGCGACGAATGGAAACGAGGGTGGATTATCCTCAAGCATTGGGGCTAGCAGGTGCCCCTCCATATGGTGAATGCCAACAGCGGGTATACCCAGCGCGAGTGCAAGCGCGCGCCCCGTAGATGCACCTACCATTAATGCGCCGATAAGGCCGGGGCCTGAGGTGTAGGCTATTGCATCTAGGCTAGAAAGCGATCTGTCGGCTTGCGCGCAAACTTCGCGCACCAGTGGAATAAGCTTACGGACATGGTCGCGGGAGGCGAGCTCTGGCACGACGCCGCCATACTCGGCGTGCATTTTGACCTGCGAGTAGAGCGCATCGCCAAGCAGTCCGGCATGGCTGTCATACAGCGCTACGCCGGTTTCGTCACAGGAGGTTTCAATACCAAGTACAAGCATGTGAATAGAGGTCTTTTAATGTCACTAATTGAGCCCGTATTATCGGATAATTGTGAGTGCTGTTAAACCGTTTAAAACTTTCTTTCGGCCATCTTTAAACTCTTTACACTTGGGTGATCTCTCTATAATATATGGCGCCCTCGGAGATTCGGCCATAAAAAGCACCTGCGAGAGAGTAAGTAGATAAATTAATTAAGGTAATAGAAACAATGCCTGCAGTTAAAGTAAAAGATAATGAGCCATTTGACGTTGCACTGCGTCGCTTTAAACGTTCTTGCGAGAAAGCCGGTATCCTGGCTGAAGTTCGTAAGCGTGAAGCGTACGAGAAGCCAACAACAGCTCGTAAGCGTGCAGCAGCAGCGGCTGTTAAGCGTCACGCTAAGAAGCTTCAGCGTGAAAACGCTCGTCGCGTACGTCTCTACTAATTAACGAAGAGACGCGTTTAGGGTTCCTTGCAATCGAACGCTAACCGCGCCCAATACTTACGAAGATAGGTCATCTCAGATGTCGGCAATAAAAGCCCAGATAACTGAACAGATGAAAGATGCGATGCGTGCCAAAGATAAGGTACGCCTCGGCACCATTCGCCTCATGCTTGCTGAGCTCAAGCGTATTGAGGTGGATGAACGTATAGAGTTGGATGATGCGCGTGTACTTGTGGTGCTCGACAAAATGGTCAAGCAGCGCAAAGATTCGATTGCCCAGTACTTGGCGGCTGAGCGCCCGGAACTGGCTGATAAGGAGCAGCAAGAGATGGAGGTGATTAAAACTTTCTTGCCGCAGCCTCTCAGTGATGATGAAGTAGATCAAATTATAGACGCAGCGATAGCTGCCTCTGGCGCCAGTGGAATGCAGGCGATGGGGCAGGTAATGGCCGTAATTAAGCCGAAGCTCCAAGGGCGTGCGGATATGAGCGTCGTATCCAAACGGGTCAAAGCGAAGCTCTGAGTTCGACTTCGCTGAACATGGACAGCGAAGTAGCAGATGGCAATACCGCAGCACTTTATTGACGACCTGTTAGCCCGCGTAAACATCGTGGATGTTATAGACGCGCGTGTAAAACTCAAACGCACCGGTAAGAACTACTCAGCGATTTGCCCTTTTCATAAAGAGAAATCTCCCTCCTTTTCAGTCAATCCTGACAAGCAGTTCTACTATTGTTTCGGATGTGGCGCCGGCGGCAATGCGCTGGGCTTTATCATGGATTACGAACATAGCAGCTTTCCTGAAGCCGTTGAGGAGTTGGCAAAAACCCTGGGGCTCGAAGTTCCACGCGAGCACGATCGGGCACGTGATGTAGAGCGCGAGAAACGGGTTAAGCAACAGTACGATGTGCTTGAGCAGGCTAGTGCATTTTATCAACAGCAGTTGCGCTCTCATTCGGACAAGCAGAAAGCCGTTGAATATCTTAAGGGGCGTGGTCTCTCTGGTCAGATAGCTAAACGTTTCGGTATAGGTTTCGCTCCACCCGGTTGGGATAACCTTCTCTCTGAAATCAGCAAAGAGCGACCTGATGCAGAAGAGCTCTTGTTAAAATCCGGCCTGCTTATCGAAAACGAGGAGCGTGGGCGCAAATATGACCGTTTTCGTGATCGTATTATGTTTCCGATTCGCGATGTGCGCGGTCGCGTAATCGCCTTTGGTGGGCGCGTGCTTACCGACGAAAAGCCAAAATATCTGAACTCCCCTGAGACTGATACCTTCCACAAGAGTCGTGAACTCTATGGTTTATACGAGGCACGCCAGAGTACGGGAAGTCTCACGCGTCTAATGGTGGTTGAGGGTTATATGGATGTTGTGAGTCTGGCACAGCATGGGCTGGATTGGTCCGTGGCAACCCTCGGAACCGCCTGTACCGAGCAGCATCTTGAGCGAATCTTCAAAATTGTCCCGGAAGTTGTTTTCTGTTTTGACGGCGACGCGGCCGGACGCAAAGCAGCGAGGCGTGCTTTGGATAACGCCATGCCGGTAATGCGCGATGGGCTCATGGCGCGCTATCTTTTTCTCCCGGAGGGGGAAGATCCAGATACCCTTATTCGAACGGAGGGTCTAGATGCCTTTACTGCTCGAGTCTCAGAGGCGCTACCATTCAGTGAGTTCTTCTTTAAAGCGCTCTCCGAAGATTTAGACTTGAGTATTATGGACGGTAAAGCGCAGTTCTCGATGCAGGCGATGCCGTTACTCCAGACAATGCAGCCCTCTGTGTTGCAGCAGATGATGATGGATCGCATTTGCGACCTTACAGGTTTAACAATGGAGCAGATCAACTCGGTCGTCTCGCTGCATAGCAAAGTGACGTCGCAGAATAGGTTGGCAGCCCCAAGCTCCGCTGCGATGGCGCCGGTGGTAGATGAAGCTCCGCCCATTGATGATTACGCACCGGTTGAATTATCTGAGCCGACATACTTTGATGAGATGCCGGTAAATGGTGGTGCCAAATCCTATACGCCGCGTAAATCATCACAGGGAAGCCGTATAGATCTAATCGCTAGTGCAATCTCTATTGTGCTGCATCGTCCCGATCTCTCGCGCAAGGCGGTTAACGCGGCTGAGTTTGATGGCGTTAAAGGGCAGAACATTGAACTGCTACGCGATCTGCTTGAGTATTTTCAGGCGAGTGAAGAGCACAGCTTTGGTACGTTGATGTTTGATTGGGAGCAGAACAGTGAAAAAACACCCTATCTGTTGGTGCTCAATGAGATCTCTCATGTCGACCCGTTACTTGAGAGCGTGGATGCTGAACGTCTCCTTACCGATGCGCTGGGCCGAATCTTGGAGCGTAAGTACAAGGCAGAACTCGAACAGTTGACCCGCCGAGCGCGGGAGAGACCGCTTAGTGATGATGAGAAAAGACGCCTGCAGGCCTTACTCATGCGCAGCGCAACATAATCGACACTGAGGGTGCACAATCCGCGATTGTGAACTACATTTATTGGCAAGTTTCGGACGTTTGGAAAAAGCTGTAGCGCAGAGGGTGCACAGGTTTTGGGCAAGAATAATGCAAGTTGGCGCACAAAAGTCACTTCGGTTATAATGTCGCGCCCATTTTTTGAACGTCCACCACGGATTTTCACAGGATCTATATGTCAGATAACATCGAACAGCAGCAGTCACGTCTGAAAGAGCTTATCGCTCGTGGTAAAGAGCAGGGTTACCTCACCTATGCTGAGGTCAATGACCATCTACCCGAAGATATTGCCGATCCCGATCAGGTTGAAGATATTATCCGCATGATCAACGATCTGGGTATCTCCGTCTCTGAAGTGGCACCAGATGCCGAAACGTTGCTGATGACTGATGGTGATTCATCAGAGGATGCTGATGATGAAGCAGTCGCTGCACTGGCTGCGGTTGAGTCAGATGCCGGTCGCACAACTGACCCCGTACGTATGTATATGCGTGAAATGGGTACCGTAGAACTGTTGACCCGTGAGGGCGAGATCGAAATTGCCAAGCGCATCGAAGACGGCATTCGTGGTGTGATGATGGCGCTGGCACAATTCCCAGGCAGCGTAGAAGAGGTTCTCGAAGCTTACAACCGGACGGTGCAGGAAGAGGGGCGTCTGAGCGATATATTCAGCGGATACATCGACCCCGATGCCGAGATAGCCCAGGCAGAACCTAATACCATCGAAGTTGATGACGATGACGACGTTGATAGCGACGATGACGATGACGATGATGATGACAGCGACGACTCAAGTGATGATGAGAAAGAGCGTGGTCCTGATCCCGAAGAGGCCAAGTTGCGCTTCGGCGCTATTCAAGAAGCTTACGATAAGATGCAAGCTGCTGAAGCCAAAAAGGGGCGCGATTCGGCAGCCTTCGGTGAAGCTCTGGAAGAGCTTATGCTCGCCTTCTCACCAATCAAGCTGTCGCCACGTTACTATGAAGAATTAGTAAGCCGTGTGCGTAAGTACATCGAGCGAATACGCACTCAAGAGCGCAATATTATGCGTCTCTGTACGCAGCGTGGCCGCATGCCGCGTCCTGATTTCATTAAAGGTTTCCCAGGTAACGAGACCAACGAAGCTTGGTTTGATGAGGTGGTTGCTAGTGGCAAACCTTACTCAGAAGCGATGGCTGCACAGCTCGTTGATCTCAAGCGCGCTCAACGCCGTCTGATCCAAGTTGAGCAGGAAGTGGGTCTGAGCCTACCTGAAATTAAAGAGGTAAACCGCCAGCTATCCATCGGTGAAGCGCGTTCACGTCGTGCCAAGAAAGAGATGGTTGAAGCGAACTTGCGCTTGGTTATCTCGATCGCTAAAAAGTACACCAATCGCGGTCTGCAGTTTCTTGATCTGATTCAGGAAGGCAACATCGGTTTGATGAAAGCGGTCGACAAGTTCGAATACCGTCGCGGTTACAAGTTCTCTACCTATGCAACTTGGTGGATTCGTCAGGCGATCACTCGTTCGATTGCTGACCAAGCGCGTACTATCCGTATACCGGTGCACATGATCGAAACGATCAACAAACTCAACCGTATCTCACGTCAGATGTTGCAGGAGATGGGTCGCGAGGCGACACCTGAAGAGCTGGCTGAGCGTATGGAGATGCCGGAAGATAAGATCCGCAAAGTTCTAAAAATCGCTAAAGAGCCAATCTCAATGGAGACACCAATTGGTGATGATGAAGATTCGAGCTTGGGCGACTTTATTGAGGACGTTACACTCGAGTCTCCAGTGGAGTCAGCTACCGGAGAAGGTCTGCGTGAGTCAACTCGCGCTGTACTGGCGGGTCTGACTGCACGTGAAGCAAAAGTCCTGCGTATGCGTTTCGGTATCGACATGAACACTGACCATACACTCGAAGAGGTGGGTAAGCAGTTTGACGTGACGCGCGAGCGTATTCGTCAGATCGAGGCGAAAGCTCTACGTAAGCTTCGTCATCCAAGCCGTTCAGATCATCTGCGCAGTTTTATCGACGAGTAAATTCCTTAAATTTCATCTTGTTGCGTCCTTCATACGACTGTATGATGGGCGCCGTCTCATGTGGGCCCTTAGCTCAGTTGGTTAGAGCATCCGACTCATAATCGGCAGGTCAACGGTTCAAGTCCGTTAGGGCCCACCACTTTTCTCTCATATCTCTATTGTGGATGCGTTGCATCCGACTCACTCTTTATAGTCTGGCAGTTCAACGGTTCAAGTCCGTTAGGGCCCACTACTTTTCTGTCGTAGTTCTATTATGGATGCGTTGCATCCGACTCGCTCTTTATAGTTTGGCAGGTCAGCGGTTCAAGTCCGTTAGGGCCCACCACTTTTCTTTCGTAGTTCTATTATGGATGCGTTGCATCCGACTCACTCTTTATAGTTTGGCAGGTAAACGTTTCAGTCGGTTGGGGTTGCTACCGGTTTATATCCAACTCGTTGATTAGTATTCGAATCTGTTTCTAAAACGGGCGAGGTGATTATTGCTAGGGGCGTAGGGTTAGGCCATGGTCCTGTATGAACTCACCGTCTGTGTCGATCAGGGCGCACTCGCCGGTTGTGACATTCTTTAGGGCGACTTTCGGTTGGTCACCGCGGGGGCGTCTTATGAACCATAGGTCCCAGCCGTAATTGGCGTATTGATTGACAGTGATTACCTGCTCGGGGGTCAGTAAGCTCGCCCAGTCATCGGGTACCGGTGGGAGAGTATCTCGTGAATTTACGCGCATCATTGCACGCCGCATTTCTCGGTAGTCGACCATTTTTTCCCTGCAAATGAAACTACTTGACGCTTTACTTTAAGTGAGATTTTAGAGTGGGGCAAATATCTGCACGGTTTGCTCAACGCTTATGAGCGCTCTAGTGGGAAAACGTGGGCTGACACCTATAGCCCTGAAAGGTGCGAGCCCTTATACCAATATGACAGCCAGCCGTCCTTGTCTATGCATCAACTTGGTTAGGTTCAGGTGTGAAATTACCAGTTTTAGTCGGCGAATCGCATCAAGTGACTAAGTTTTAACGCTCAGATGAATCTTACTCCCCCTACCAGTAATGAGTCTCTCTCTGTGAGTACCCAATTTGTGAAACGTACACTTGGATTTACGTTAAATCGCTCTAAGCATATGTTTTTAAAGATTAAAATTTGGCGGATTTGGGACGGTTCAAAGCTGATATTTCTAGGTTATTGCACTATTCTGGTGCGAAGTGAATTTTTTGCATTGTGCCAACGATAAGCGATTTTATTCTGAGCAATTCAGCGCTATTGAACTAAAATGACTTATAGAACTTTTATCCGCGGTATGGAAGCCGGTCTTAGATTTTGACTAGTGAAGGTGTAAACCTGATGCTCCATTCCAATATGAACAACATCGACCGAGGGGTTCGTGGTGCCGCGGGTCTGTTATTGGTCATTATCAGTCCGCTAGGGCTCGACCTGATCCCGAGCTCAGTAATGGGTTGGTTTTGTCTATTTTTTGGCGCCGCCAATTTAGTCGCCACGCTCACCGGCATCTGTTTTATGTACTCTTTGGTCGGTATCAGCAGTGCACCCGAAACTGATGCGGAGTCAAACTCTTTCGCGACGCCTCAGAAACTAGATTACAACTCTCTACGTCGTAAGGCGGTTTTAGGTTTTGGTGCTATCGCGCTGGTCGTTTCGGCTCTTTTCACCTTCCAGTCGATTGAAGCTGCAAAACAGACTGCGGGGCTGTCGGAAACGCGCGCTCTGCATGATACAACTACCTTTGTTGTTGATGAGATAAAAGA
>JABXHP010000104.1 GCA_013373575.1 Oceanospirillaceae bacterium
ATAAAGATCTGCGTATCACCAAAAAAGGGCTTGAGTTCGCCACCTGCACCCGCTGTTTCGAGACAGCGAACACTCGTGGTGCCGACTGCAATAACGCGCTTACCCGCCGCTTTGGTGGCTGCAACCTGAGCACAGACCTCCTCTGTCACTTCAATGTACTCGGCGTGCATCTGGTGCTCTTTGATATTCTCAACCTTAACCGGCCTGAAGGTACCTGCCCCAACATGCAGGGTTACGAAGGCCTTGTTGACCCCTTTGGCTTCCAGTCTCTTAAACAGCGCTTCATCAAAGTGCAAACCGGCGGTGGGCGCTGCTACTGCGCCGGGCTTGCGGTTATAGACCGTCTGATAACGTTCGCGGTCTGACTGCTGATCCTCGCGTTTTATGTAGGGCGGCAACGGCATGTGCCCATGCTGCTCTAGTGCTTCGATTAGCGTGGTGGTGATATCGAACTGCAGATCAAACAGACCCTCTTTGCGTCCAACCACCTCAGCTTTAATACCACCCTCAAAGCTCAGCTGAGCGCCCTCTTTTGGCGTGCGGCTCGCGCGAAGGTGCACCAGAGCGCGTTTCTCGCCGATTACACGCTCTACCAGCATCTCAACCTTTCCGCCGCTCTCTTTCTGCCCGTGCAAGCGCGCAGGAATAACGCGTGTATCGTTGAACACCAGCAGATCACCCGGCTCAACCAGATCGATAATGTCAGTGAAGGTACGATGTACCAGCTTACCGCTATCGCCCTCAAGACAGAGCAGACGGCTACTAGAGCGCTTCTCAAGCGGGTACGCCGCGATCAACTCTTCGGGAAGATCAAAGTAAAAGTCACTTAATTGCATCGAATCTATTCAGGAACCGTCGGTTTATAAATTTCGGGCGCAAATACTACCAAAATTAAATTATTAGGTCAGCGGTGATTGACGCGAAGTTAAACCTGTCTATAATGCGCCCCACGCTTCCTACGCCGGTGTGGTGGAATTGGTAGACACGACGGATTCAAAATCCGTTGCCTTTAAAAGCGTGCCGGTTCGAGTCCGGCCACCGGTACCATTCAAGAAAACTCATTGTCCTGCCGAACATTAGAGCTAAAACGCTGATGTGGTATAGCAGCTATGAAGAATTGCCCCACTTACACCTACGCAGAATCTACAGGGCGTACTGCTCGATTAAGACAGGCTGCGGCTAACACCTGATGAATGTGACTTACCCTAGTAACTAGGCGATCAGAAGCCAGAGTTTCGAGATTACCCCTACACAGGCAATAAATAGCGGCAGCCCCATCAGTGTGAGGTAATAGCCCAGTTTGCGGTGGATTACAAAGCCCTGCAGTAAAACGCCTAGAACTGTGAGAACCCCTCCGTAAAACGCCATTTCCCTGCCGAGATAGGTGTAGTCCCCCCACAATGCAAGAGTTACGAAAACCAACGCCGCGCCAGCGCTTATTTTAGCAACCGGTGTGTTCGTTAGGGCTTGCGGGCAATCACTGCCGCCTAATTGCCCCCACCGAAGTGCCGAGATGGTAGCGCCGGCCAGCAGCCCGAGGACCAGATGTAGGGAGAGATAGAGATACATAAATTTTCACCTTCTCGGTTAGCTTTGGCTCGTAAAAACCTTTTGAAGGGGTTTAGCGACAATCCCGCTGGTCACTGGATAAACTGACATCAATGACCTTCTGCGCCTCAATCTATCACTCCCCTAGCGCTATTCCCTCACGCCGGGGGTCTGCCGCACCGAGCAACTTCGTATCAGAGATCTGCACCGCGTGCAGCCCCGAATTGAGATCTCGCACATTCACTTTGTAGCCCATCGCCTCAAGTGGTGCTTGTAGCGACTCAGCTGAAGTGCCGGCTTCAAGGTCATAGGTTCCAAATCGGTTCACCAGATGAGGCAGCTCTACCGCTTGCTGAATATCCAGCCCCCAGTCGATATGCGCGATCAGTGCATTTACCACATAGCCAATTATGCGCGAGCCACCTGGCGAGCCTATCGCCATATAGGGTTCGCCATCTCGGAACAGGATAGTGGGTGACATCGATGAGCGGGGACGTTTACCCGGCTCAACACGGTTTGCGATCGGCTGGCCATCCTTGTATGAGGAGAATGAGAAGTCTGTCAGTTCGTTATTAAGGAGGAAACCACCCGACATCACTCGCGAACCAAAACCGTTCTCGATTGTTGTTGTCATTGAGACTATATTTCCTGCCCCATCTACGATCGAGAAATGAGAGGTAGAGGGAAGCTCAATAGCATCGTCCAACCCATATTCCACGCTAACCACCTTGCCCCAATTTGGTTCGCCTGCAGGGACCGCTCCCATCACCTTACTTGGCTGTATCAACGCAGCTCGCTGAGCCAGATAGTCTGAGTCCAGCAAACCTTGTGGCATCGGTACAAAATCACTGTCCGCCATGTATCGTCCCCGGTCAGCAAAGGCCAAGCGGGACGCTTCGCCAATTAACTGCCACGCCTCGGGATCTTCGGGACCATACTGGGCAAGATCGAAGTTATTCAGCACGCCCAGAATCTGCCCGACCGTTAAAGCCCCAGAACTGGGCGGCCCCATGCCACAAACCTCAAATTGTCGATACTCAACACACACGGCTGGGCGCTCTTTGACTTGATAACTCGCTAGATCGATTTCAGAGAGCAGTCCTGGGTTGTCCTCAATCGACTGAACTCGCGCTACTATCGCTTTGCCGATCTCTCCCTTGTAGATGACATCAGAACCGTTTTGCGCCATAAGCGTCAAAGTTTGTGAGTACTCAGCGTTAGTAAGAATCTCACCCTCTGCTATCGGTGATCCATCAGCATGAAAAAAGTATCGGGCTGTATCGGGATAACGTGACAGGCGATCCTTATCTGCTGCTACAGACGCCGCCAACCTCGGAGAGACTTCAAAACCCTCGGCAGCAAGTTCAATAGCCGGCGCTAGTAACTCAGACCAATCCAACTCGCCGTAGCGCGTGTGCATCGCATGCATCAGTTTGGGTGTACCCGGGGTTCCCACCGAGCGACCACCCACAACTGCATCAAAGAATTTGAGCGACTCCCCTTGAGCATTCTGAAACAGTTCAGGTGTCGCATTGAGTGGCGCTGTTTCGCGACCGTCAAAGGTCGTCAACGTCTTAGTCGCCGCATCGTAATAGACCAGAAATGCGCCACCACCCAAACCGGAAGACTGTGGCTCGACCAGCCCCAGCATCGCCTGCACAGCTACCATCGCATCCATTGCGTGTCCGCCTCGATTGAGGACATCATAGCCAACCCTAGCTGCAAGTGGATTGGCGGCTGAAATCATAAATTGCTCAGCCTGAACCGCCACACCCTGAGCAACTGGAGCCGAACCTGACTCTGGCGCGACTGAATCGGCTTGCTGCAAAGCGCCAAACGCCGGCCCGGCAGATCCAAAAAGCGCTAACGCCATCGCCAAATGCTTTAACAACATACCCTTCCCTCCAAAAACTCGGCACCGGCTAACTATAGAACATTCTGCTATAGGCCGTTTGGGAGCTGGCGTTGTGGGAATCGCTGTAGTTTTAAGAACTATCCCCTCTATCCGTCAGGTTTTTACTGCAAATACGCTCTAAACAGCCCGTGGTACATCATCTTCCTCTAATCTAATATTGGAAATACCAAGCGATATTTACGCTGATAAATGCGAGGGAATAAGAATGAGAAGCCCGCTACACCACCCCATGACCTTCGATATGGTCAACGACAATGTAGTTCGTACCCGCGCAGCAATGCTGTTTCTAGTGCCTGTGTGGATCTTGGTAATTTTCTACAACACCATCAATGGCTCCGCATGGGTTGTTGACCCTGCAACAATTGAAGATACTTGGGACACCAATTTCGCAGGGCAAATCATCTACTCCGCTGAGATGGTGCGACAGGTCTACGACTGGACGCCGCAAACCTATGTACTGCTGTTTGTGCTCTGGGAGATGATCGTAACGCAGAGCCGCTACACCGCTTGGCTAAGCCCACTCGTCTGGATAGCCGGTGCGATGAACAGACATCATAAGCCGATATACCGCCCTTACCAGCCGAAGAAGTTCGCCTGGAAAATAGGCACTGTACTAGTCGGTGCATGTCTCTGCTTCTTCAACCCTGTGCCTACGGCTGAGTTTGTAAACAGTGTTACTGGTTCCAGCCTTCTATCGACCACAGAAAACTGGATGCCTCGCTGGACGCCGTTGGCAACAATTCCGATGTGTCTGACGTTTATGTGGCTAGAAGCTGCCGCCGGCTGGTGTGCAGGCTGTTGGCTGCATTCAATACTGGTGAAGGTAGGTATCTTTAAAGAGAAGTGCGAGACCTGCATCCCTCAAGAAGCGTAAACTGCCCAGAACTGGGGAGCGCTTAACCGACTCCCCAGCGCGGCAATGCCTCCTCGCGAGGTTCCAGTTGAATCACTTCACGCTCGTGCAACTCGGGGTGGCGAGAGTAGTGCTGGAGAAGACGCACCCTACGGATATCACGACCAACCTTTATCGGTTTATCTGTGCATCGACGACCATCAAGCGCATCGGTATGTCGAATAAGGCCTCAAACAAACCTGAAAGGTATTCATAGAGACAAATAGATACCGAGTAGATAACCTCAGATGAGTACAAATTTCGACCGGTGAGAATGAGACAACGAAGCTATTGCCCGCGTTGATGTTGAATTTAGTCGCCGATCGAAACGCCCTCTCCAAACCAGGTTTAAGCCCAAACCCAAGACCAATATACGACCAAAAACTTAGAGAAATGCGATCTTGAAATTGGGATAATTGTAATAAGCTGATTCGTAATAGTTATATCGCAACGTTATATTTTATTCGATCAGATCAACACCCTTATCTCTTTAGGACACCCAATGAGAACAATGATTAATACACTGATCGCTGCGTCCCTCTCAGCGAGCCTGGTTGCACTCCCAGTAATGGCTGAAGATGAGAAGATTCAGCTGTGGGATAAGATGAACGAATACACAGTGGAGCTTGAAGATGGGCCACTTACTATCAGCCGTATCAAGACGCCACCCGCTCTGATTAAAGGCTTCCTACAGCCCATGGTTCCAGCCGAGGGGGTTACCCCAGTAGGCGAGATAGACATTATTGAGATGATCGGTAAAGAGGACTCAATGCTAGTCGACATGCGTATGAAGGACCATGTACTGCAGCTTGGTACAATCCCTGGCTCAGTTAACATCCCTTACACCGAGGTCGCGATGAACATGGACCAGTTCGGCTGCGCACAGCAGGGCAAGGGCTGGAACTGTGATGGAGTAACCACCAAGGTTTACGCGTTCTGTAACTCTAGCACCTGTCCACAGAGTCCAAACGGCATCCGTGCTATGATTCGCGAAGGTTACCCTGCGGAGTTGATCTACTACTACCGCGGTGGCTACCAGGATTGGACAATCCACGGGCTCACTACGGTTGAAGGCGAACTCTAAGCTTGCCACTGGGATAGCCCTCAGATGGGCTGTCCCGACTTTCAAACTAAGTAAAATTTCGAGAGCTCTACCATGGCTACTGCTTCAGCCGTTCATATTCTTGTTAAGACCGAAAAAGAGGCGCTGGATATCCTAGCGCAACTTAAAAAAGGTGGGGATTTCGCCAAACTTGCGAAGCGCTACTCTATCTGTCCTTCAGGTAAGCGAGGCGGTGATTTAGGCGAGTTTCGCCGCGGTGAGATGGTGAAAGCCTTCGATGAAGTCGTCTTCAAGCGTCCACTCTACAAAGTCCACGGCCCCGTGAAAACACGCTTTGGATACCACCTTGTCAAGACGCTATACCGCTCTTAATCAGCCCAAAGTTCAAGCTTCGAACTCGATTTATATTCTTGATTTCTTATTTAGATAACTCTAATATATTGAAAATCTAATTGATCGAACTCGGAGAGTATCCATGTCTGTTGAACGTTTTGTATTTGTCTTTGCTGGCTTTATGGTTATGTTCAGCCTTGCGTTAGGCGTAGAAGCGAGCCCTATTTTCCACTCAGTTAACTGGCTTTGGTTCACCGCTTTTGTAGGCGCAAACCTTTTCCAGACGGGCTTTACCGGCTTCTGCCCACTCGCCATTATCCTCAAGAAAGTTGGTCTGAAACCTGGCTGTGCATTCTAAGAGTCAATTTGAAGGGCTAGCTCTGGGACGCAGAGTCTAGCAACTCTTTTGCCCAGGAGACGACGTCCCTGGGCAACGCCTCCAACTGATGCGTTGCATGCGCACGTGATGGATGGATGTATTGCTGATACCCAGGAAAAACCTGATCAAAGTACTGACGCCTAATATCTTCCGGCTCCCGTCCTCGCTCCACTTGATCACGCTTAAAGCGCCTCTCGAAGCAGGTGTCGGGGTCAACATCTAGATAGATTCGCACATCAAAGTGTTGCAGAAGCTCCTCTAGAGCGTAAAGAAACAGCCCTTCAACCAACACTACGTCGACCGGCTCTACGCGCACCACCTCGGGCTGACGTCTATGCGTGACGAAGTCATAGGTGGGCACGTTAATCCCCGCCCCGGACTTCAACTGCGCTAAGTCATCAACTAGCAGATCAAAATCAAACGCGGCTGGACGATCATAGTTGTTGAGTGGATGTCCTACCGGTTTGTAGTAACTATCCATGCTGATCAGCTCGCTGCGCTGCCCGAGCTGATTAAAGGCGCCAAGCAACTGCCGAGCAACTGTTGTTTTACCCGAGCCCGACGCACCAACAACGGCAATCAATCTTGGGCTCAAGCCAATTACTCCATCGGCTGCAGACGATAAGCGTCGTGACATGCCACGCAGTTCTCTGTGACCTTTCCCATCGCAGCAAAAACCGCCTGCAGGTCGTCGGTCACCTCAGCTTCGCGCAGCGCTACGGCTAAATCAGCGGCAGAAGAGTGCATTGCAGAACCTAGCGCCATCATCCCTGCCGGCATGAATTGGTGCTCTGCGGCACTGCCATGGGCGCCATGGTTATGCCCCATACCCATAGCACGATCTGCTGCATCCGCAGCCTCAGCGTATAGGCCTTCACCCACCAATTTCTGCACATTATGGATACCGCGCAGATGCTCACGCATGTTCGCTAGCGTCGACTCATAGACAGGAAGCGGATAGAGCACCAATTCGCGCCTATCCTCTCGCTCTATGTTGCCGTGCATCTTAGCAGCGTGCTTCGCATGCATTGACTCATCATGCATTGAGTGTTTCATCTCTGCAGTTACCGCACCCGTTGCTAAAAGCGCGCAACCTACTAAGCTTAAAATTGATTTACGCATTGCTATTGGTCCTTGTTGTGATCGCTCTCACGTTCACCGCTTAAAATGGGCTTGCCCAATGATACAACAGGACTGAAACTTATCCGAACATGTTAGCCTTCCTAGGCACTTTATATCATTTTGGATCGAATGATGAAGCCCAGATTTTTGCTGATCACACTCCTTATCCTCATCGCACCGCAGCTGCGTGCTTCTGATAACTCCTCGCGCACCTTCTATCTGTTAGCTGATACACCGCTTAGCTATCTCGATTTTGGCCTCTACAAGCTGGATCTCGCGTTAGAACGCGAGTTTCGCCCCGATCTAGCGCGCTTTCTTAATGTTCTACCAGAGAGCATCGCTGTGCGGACCTACCTGTCCGCTGGAAAAGATACGGGTATGGAGCTGATTGTTGAGACAACGGCTAAGGCCGCGGCTGATCGCACACGCTCTCAGCTCCAAGCAGAGAATATATGTGAGCTTATCTTGGGGGCTCAGGTGCGGTTCATGCGAGCAAATCGACTCAGGCACTTCTTCAAATCGAAAGACCCATTTTTAGATAGCTTTCCAAAAACCCTACCCGATGATCTAGATAAAGCGCTTATTCTCGTCACTAAGGTACCCACAGGCGATGCATCGCCAACTG
>JABXHP010000025.1 GCA_013373575.1 Oceanospirillaceae bacterium
GGTACATATACAAACAGCAACCGAGCAACGTTGGATGCCGAATACAGGCAACTGAAGGATGAGATTGATCGAATAGCTCAGGGGACGAGTTTCAACGGCATCAATCTCTTGAATGGAAGCTCTGCAAATATTGCACTGCAGGTCGGAGCTGAAGCAAATCAGACTATTGATTTTAATCTGATATCAACAGAGTCCAGTAAGTTGGGTTTCACAACACAGTCTGAGGGGTTTGTTGGTGATGAGCTTGGATTGGATGTCAGCACCGGTCAGTTCAAAACGAACATATCAAACAGTATTACCGTTAACGGTATCTCACTTGCCGGTGTAGAGGCCGGAGATACGCTCGAACAGTTCCTTGGAGCAGTAAATGCTCAATTTGATAGTTTGACGGCAAGTGCTGCGATACAAGCGCGTGCGACGCTGGTAGGTACAGGCGTTCTGAGTGGATCTGACAGTCTGCAGATAAATTTAACCGGGCTTGATGGAAACCAACAAACTATCTTTATTAGTGATACCGACTCGCTTAAAGACCTAGCTGATAAAATCACGGAGAAAACGGGAGGTAGACTGTCCGCTTCAGTTGGCGTAGACGGGTATCTAGAGATTGTGAGTGATTCCGTGGCGTCCTTACTGTTTTCCGATTCTACAGGCGGTACTGCCAGTGGCTTCGAGACTGGCGGAACGCTGGATGAGGGTATTACAAATATCGTGACATCTCTGACCAATTATTGGTTAGGGCAGTCACAAGACCTTATTAGCACACATCTTGGTTTAGATTTTACCTCTCCGGATAACCTTACGTTAAATCTATACGACGATGCGCCGTCTGGAACGTTAGCTTCAATTAGTTGGTCTCAAGTCAACCCTACAACTGGTGAGGCGACAAATCTCACCTTGAATATCGACTTGGCCGATTATTCCAATATTACAACTCCAGATGGGCTCGCTGCGATCGGATACAATCTCGAGCGCGTTATTCTGCATGAGATGGTGCATGCGGCTATGGCGGTAAATATCGACCTTACCGGCGGCCCTCAGCTCGCCGACCTGAGTGTCACAGGTGAGCCGCCGTTGCCCGGATGGTTTACGGAGGGGGTTGCTGAGCTTATGCATGGGGCTGATGATAATCTAGTCAGATATTATCAGGCTGGTGCAATCGATACGGCCGGAGAGCTTTCGACCCTTTTTGATGAGGCGACAAACCCTGGGTCACCTAGCGCGTTTGCGTATTCTGCCGCGTACCTTGCGGCAAAAATGCTTAATGATGATCTCGTTGCCAGCGGAAGCAGTATGAAGGAGTTGATTAATATTCTGGAAGTGAATAGCGACCTTGATGCCGCAATCCAGACACTTTTTTCAGCAAACAAGACGAATTTTGCCAACCTTAGCACGTTTGAATCTTACTTTGATGCAAATGGTTTCGACTACTTAACAGGTAATGCATTGCCAAATGTTAATGGCAACACCTTTGTAAGTAATCTTAATGTAAACCTAGCCGGTACAGCTGCAGATGAGGCTGCGACAGATACGGGCTCAATTTTTGGTTCAGATTACGGTGGCGCCGCGAGAACTGCAACCGGCGCCACGTCAGTACTCAATAACGATAACACCGGCACCATCAATCAGTTGACTACAGCCCTTACATTCATAGTTCCCGATGAGTACAGCGGTGATTTTTACACCACGACGGCGAGATTAGTTCTAGAATCAGATCGCAAATTGAATATATCGCTTACGCCTTCAGGAACCGACTCGGACTTAGATAAGCTTGGTTTGTACCGAGTCTTAGATGACTCATCTGTAATCGGTGCTAGCCTGCGTGAGGATGCCGAAAATAAGGCACTAGCTTACGGCGATCTTATAATTAACGGGGTAAGTATCGAGGCAGTTGCAGCGGATAATGGAATTGTAAGTAAATTGGATGCTATAAATGAAAAAACGTCTGAAACTGGCGTAGCGGCGTCCTTATCTGCTTATAAGTCCTTTTCAATAAACGATGGTGTTGGAACAGAATACTATTCAACTAGCGGAATACCTGTAGCTGCAGATGAAGTCGTTAGCGTGAACGGAATTGGGATACAACTCTATGAGGGTGACAGCGCCTATGCGGTTGCTGCGCGGATAAACACCCTGACCTCATCGCATGGCGCTCTGGCCTATTCAGATAACAACGGTGTGCTGCATCTATACTCGGATAGTGCTCTCAACGTCTCAGGCACAGCCTTCACGAATATGGCCTTAACTCAGACAGCCTCGAGTGTTGAAGGATCGATAGATCTCAACGGCACGAATATAGCCTTAACAGACATCACTGATGTTCAATTATTAAGCACTGAAATTAATCAGTACGCTGCCTCAACGGGTGTGCGTGCTTTTGTGACCTCGCAAGGTCATTTGCAGTTAGAGGGTGGGAGTGCGATAAAAGTAAGGCTATCTGATACCAATGGCTTGAAAACTTTAGCAGCTCTGGGTGTGACAGTCGGTTTAAGTGGTAATGAGGCCTTGAGTGACACAGACAACGATCTAAGCTTCTCTGACGAGGTATACCTTATAGAAGGGCGGATTAGATTGTCGTCAAACGATGGCTCACGGTTCACGGTAAGCACTACGCTGAATGGGCAGTCCTCCACTGGGCTCAGTGATATGAATGCATTTGATATATCGCTGTTAGGCAAAGCCTTAAGCGGCAACAATATTGGCACGCAACAAGGTGCTCAGAAAGCCATTAGCGTTATCGATGAGGCGCTAAATCAGGTTTCAGATACGCTCTCAGACATTGGCGCAGCGATAAACCGACTGGACCACACTATCAACAACTTGGCGAGTGTAAGCGAAAACGCGAACGTCTCTAGGTCTAGAATTATGGATGCAGACTACGCCACTGAATCTGCAGCACTATCCAAAGCACAAATTATTCAGCGAGTGGGTACAGCAATGCTTGCGCAAGCCAATGCACAGCCCCAACAAGTAGTATCACTTCTTAGATAACGGCTCGATAGGATCTGCAACATCTGAGTCTGAATTTGGCGGTTAATTCGCTATGTGAACAATTTTCCGCTACTGTCCTATTACGTATTCTGTGAGGACAAATGGATATGTGGATTACGTAAAAAGCTTTAAGCAGTGTGCTTTGTAAGAATTATCAATAGTCCTCTTAGAAATAGGGGGCGTGAAAAGGCTTCTAAGTGCCTTAGAATGAATAATAAAGGGCGAGTATGTTTCAGTTAGATCAAAGTATACGTAAAGCAGAGCTTGTTGCGTTGCAATTAAGAATGGAGGAAAAGTTTAATGAGAACATTAGAGTTCTAAAAAAACGGTTACCCTCGCTTTACAAAGTTTTCTCTAATTACAAGGCTAAAAATAAAACTGTCAGTTTGGATGCAGGCGGATACCCAAATATTTTTGACGAAAATAAATCTCAAATATATCCAGATAATCCTGAAGAGTACACGCGAAAGCAGGTTCAATATTATTTTGAAAGGTCAGTTCCGAGTGTAATACGATTTAGGAAGAAGGAAACAGTCGATACCGGTTATATACATCAAAAATTTATGGGTGAATTAACCCGAGTTGAATATAGTTTTGGAAGTAAGACGAAGGATCGGCGCTTTTGTCCGACGCTTTTTATTTTTGGTGTGGGTTTTGGATATCATATCCCTAGTCTTATTAACGACATGGACGTGAGGAACCTTTGTATCTATGAGCCTGATTTTGATTGTTTCTATTGGTCATTGTTTACAATAGATTGGGGTGAGGTAGTCGATTACTTTAGCGCGACGGGAAGAAATGTTGAATTTGTTCTCGGAGATAAAGTTGAAAGTGTTATGAGTCAAATATCCCTGTTCTTTGACAGGATAGGTATTTATAACCTTGTTCATATATCTACATTCAAACATCTTAGTAGTAATAAAATCAATGAGGTAAGTAGTTTTATTTCCAAAGATGCTGCGAAGTTAGCATCAGCAATCGGCTTCTATGATGATGAAAAAGTTGGTTTTGCGCACACCTATGAAAACGTGAGGAAAGGTTTTCCTATTGCCTCGAAGTCTCTAGGTCAACGAGGTGACCTAGCAACGGATACACTAGTATTAGTAGGGAATGGCCCCTCCCTAGATCGAGCGAAAGAGTTTTTAGAATCTGTTAAAGGTAAGTTGCCTATTCTCTCATGCGGAACAACTCTTGGATCGCTCCAAAGGATGGGAATCAAGCCTGATTTGCATGTAGAGCAAGAGCGGGCTCTGAGTACCTTCCATTGGGTAAA
>JABXHP010000413.1 GCA_013373575.1 Oceanospirillaceae bacterium
CACCACCGGTGCAGAGATAAGGTCGCGCTGCTCAAATATGCGCGCGACCTCTTCATCTGGCAGATCTGCGTGGATAGCATCCTCACCGTCGGCCTGCATGATCTCTCTAACGAGCATCTGCGGATCTGCGGTGATAAGACGAGTTAATGGCAACACACCGATTAACTTGTTCTTTTTACGACTGACGACAAAGATAGAGTCGGTACCCTCAGGAATCTCGCGGTGGCGACGCAGATAGCGAAGCGCAGTCTCAACGGTAATATCGGGTCGGATGGTTACCGTATCGGTATTCATCAGACCGCCGGCGGTATCCTCGGGGTAGGATAGAACGGCCTCTAGTCGTTCGCGATTTTGCAGGTCCATGTTCTGCAACAGCTCTTGCATGATAGTGTCAGGCAACTGCTGCATTATGTCTGCAAGGTCATCTGTATCGAGCGACTCGGTAATGGCAAGTAGCTCTTTGGCATCCATAGAGCTGAGGATTTCCGCTTGGATATCGTCGCCTAGGTGCTGCAGGACCTCACCCTCAACATCACGGTTAATCAGGTTCCACAGGATGCCGCGCTCGCGCGGGGGGGATTTCTCGAGAAGGTAAGCAACCTCAACCGGGCGCATACCCTTATTGAGCATAAAGCGGATTTCGCGGTGTTGGTTGGTATCAAGCGCCGTCGAGAGCGAATCGAGATCGATCTGATTGTCGTCTGTGCTCATTCTCTGGCCTCAATGAGTAGTGCGTGAAACACTACTCCTCTTCATCGAAACGGTTGTTGATTAGCGCCACAACGGCATCCATAGCCGCCTGTTCATCTTCACCGTTGGTGGTGATTTTTAACTCTGTACCCTTGGATGCTGCGAGCATCATTACGGCCATGATGCTTTTCGCATCCACTTCGCGACCGCCTTTGTCTATGCGGATATCACAGGAGTAAGCGCTGGTGGTACCGATAAGCTTGGCTGCGGCGCGAGCATGCAGGCCCAGTTTGTTAATGATAGTTATTTCGGTTTCGATCATTGGGAATTTAACTCTCGGTGGCGCACTTGCACATTATCCATAACGTCTTTGAAATAACTAGCGAGCTGTTCGGCAATAAATACCGAGCGGTGTTGGCCACCCGTGCAGCCTATGCCGACAGTGACGTAGCTACGGTTGTTGTTTTTAAACGCAGGTATCCAACTCTCAATGAAGTTTCGAATATCCTGACACATCTTTTGAACCTCAGGCTCGGCTTGTAAAAAATCTATGACTGGCTGGTCCTGTCCACTAAACTGGCGCAGTTCAGGGTGCCAGTAAGGGTTGGGTAAGATTCTTACGTCGAAACAATAGTCCACGTCTAAAGGTACACCGTGCTTGAAGCCGAAGGACTCGAACTGCAGCGCCAAGTCCTGCTCAGATCGATGCGCTACACGATCCTTAATGGTATCGCGCAACTGATAGAGCGAGAGTGTTGTGGTATCAACCTGTAGGTCAGCCTCTTTTGCGATGGGCTCAAGTAGCTGGCGCTCTAGCGCTATCGCCTGTTCTAGAACCACCTCGACACTGCTAAGTGGGTGTTTGCGTCGGGTAGCGCTGTAGCGTTTCAGTAGTGACTCTGCAGCTGCATCGAGAAAGACGATCTCAAACGAGAGGTTCTCTGTCTCTCTGAGGCGAACAACGACCTCCTGGAATCGCACCAGATCTGCGTATTGGTTGCGTGCATCAATACCAACCGCCAGCTTGCGTGTGCCGCCGGCATTGACATTCATCTGCTCAACAAGGACAGGAAGGAGCGTTGCGGGCAAATTATCGATGCAGTAGAAGCCGACATCCTCCAGCGCCTGTAGAGCTGTTGTTTTGCCAGAGCCACTGCGACCGCTAATTACCACTAGACGCATGGACTACCCCTTTGAAAGTCGCTGTGCGCTATCGAAAAGCGCCAGATCTGATGTGCTTGAACGCAGTTCTGAGAGTGCGTCACTATTGCTAAAGAGCTCGGCGAGTCCTGCCAAGGTCTTGAGGTGCTCATCATCGCCATCGTCAGGAACAATAAGCGCACAGATTAGATCAACAGGCTTGGAGTCGATTGCATCAAAATCAATCGGTTGTGCCAAAGTCATTAGAGCGGCAGCAGGTTTGCTAGCTCCGGAGATACGGCAGTGGGGTATGCCAACGCCTGCTCCAAGGCCGGTGCTGCCTAAGCGCTCGCGGTTTAAGAGACCCGAAAAGATAGCGTCTGCGTCTGCTCCGCTAATGGAAGAGGCCAGCATCTCGCTGGCCACTTCTAGAACACGTTTTTTGCTGCCGACATCAGCGCCCTGTTGGGTCGCTGATGTGGTTAGCAGTTCACCAAGTTGCATTGTTCACTTCGCTTACTTGTGAGATTTCATTTTCTCTTTATGACGGATGATCTGGCGGTCAAGTTTATCCACCAGCGCATCAATCGCTGCATACATATCATCATGCTCATGCGAGGCAACAACCTGACCGCCCGCTAGGTGGATATCGGCTTCAGCTTTTTGGCCTTGCTTCTCCACACTTAACGTAACTTGAGCACTCTGAATGTTGTCAAAATGACGCTCGAGCTTATCAAATTTGGTACGTACGTATTCGCTAAGGCTCTCAGTCAGATCCACATGATGGCCTGTGATATTAATCTGCATATGACTTCTCCTCGTACCGGGCGGAATAGAGTAGGAGGCCCGCCCTGCCTCAATTAAACCAAACGCTTGCGCTCGTTCGATGGGGGTATCCCTAAGACTTCACGATACTTCGCAATTGTGCGTCTGGCTACATTAAAACCTTGTTCTTCCAGTATTTTTGCAATCTTGCTATCACTAAGCGGCTTGCGACTCTCCTCATCATCTACCAGTTTACGGATTACGGCCCTGATTGCTGTGGATGAGGCGGAACCGCCATCTACCGTACTCACGTGGCTTGAGAAGAAGTATTTGAGTTCGAAGACACCGCGTGGGGTGTGCATGTACTTTTGTGTTGTTACGCGCGAAATTGTCGATTCGTGCATCTCAACCGCCTCAGCAATATCGTGTAGTACAAGAGGTTTCATCCCCTCTTCACCGTTCTCAAGAAAATCGATCTGCTTAGCGACAATCTGTGAAGAGACTTTCAACAGTGTTTCGTTACGGCTCTGTAGGCTTTTCAGGAACCAGCGCGCTTCTTGCAGGTTATCACGAAGGAATTGGTTCTGAGCGCTGGTGTCGGCGCGTTTAATGAGGCTGGCATACTGTTCGTTGATTCGGAGTTCCGGCGACACTTCGCTATTAAGGCTTACCACCCAATCCCCTTTTACTTTGCGCACTAGTACATCTGGAATGACATACTCAGCAGCATTCTCGATAACAGAAGCGCCGGGTCGCGGATTAAGTGTCTGAATCAACTCAATAACTGCTTGCAATGAATCCTCTTTGATCCGCATACGACGCATAATAGATTTATAGTCGCGGTTGCCCAAAAGCGCCAGGTAGTCACGACAAAGTCTTAACGCTTCGGGTCGGAAGGGGGTTTCCGGTGGGAGTTGTTTAAGCTGTACTGTGAGACATTCACTGAGGTCGCGTGCTGCGACTCCCACAGGGTCGAACTGCTGGACGCGGTGCAGCACCGCTTCGACTTCGTCCATTTCATATTCTAGAAACTCGTCGGGGAACTGCTCCTGACACTGCAGCAGAATGTCGCCACAGTCTGTCGTTAAGTAACCATCGCTATCAACGGAATCGATGATTGTTTCAGCGACGAACCTGTCGATATTGCTCATGCGGGTAAGATTCAACTGCCAACTCAGGTAATCTTGCAGCGTCTCCTGCTGCGTATCGTTATCCCCAGGGGTCCAATCATCCTCGGACGCTGCGCTGCTTGTCGACGTGCTGGTTTGGTAGGTATCGTCCCACGAACTGTCGGTGGAGAGATCCTCCGGGATCTCCTCGTCCCACTGACTGTCAGTAACATTCGAGTCGCTGGGGTCATCCCACTCAGTGGTATCAAAGTTCTCGCTGGTATCCTGAGCGGAAGGCTCAGCTGTCCCGTTCTCAGAGTTGGAGTGGGTATCTGAGTTGGACGCTCTGTCATCAGATAAGGCGTTAGCTGAGGATTCGCTCTCATCCTCATCCACCACCTCAAGGAGTGGGTTGCTATCGAGGGCGTTCTGTATCTCTGTCTGAAGCTCTAGTGTAGAGAGCTGAAGCAGGCGAATGGCTTGCTGCAGCTGTGGTGTCATCGTCAGTGACTGACCGATCTTTAACTGTAGAGACTGCTTCATACTATCCTGTTCACATGCACGAGTGTGTGATCTGCTCTCACAGCCTAAACTCGTCTCCCAAATATGCCTGACGTACTTGAGGATTGGCTAGAATCGCGTCTGCGTTCCCCTCGGCTAATATTCGCCCTTCACTTACAATATAGGCGCGTTCACAAATATCGAGTGTCTCTCGAACATTATGGTCGGTTATCAGCACCCCGATTCCGCGCTCTTTGAGGTGACGAATTGTCTGTTTTATATCGCTAACTGAGATTGGATCTACACCAGCAAAAGGTTCATCCAGCAAGATAAACTTAGGATCATTTGCGAGCGCTCGCGCAATCTCAACGCGACGACGCTCACCGCCGGACAACACCATGCCCTTAGAGTCTTTGATGTGAGTAATGTGGAACTCCTCTAGCAACGCCTGCGCCTTCTCTTCGCGCTGTTGCAGGTTGAGCTCTTTACGTGTCTCAAGAATCGCCATGATATTGTCGTACACTGATAGCTTGCGGAACACCGATGCCTCTTGCGGCAAGTAACCAACACCGCGACGCGCGCGCTCATGTATCGGCAAACGAGTGATATCGTCCTGCTGTAGGCGAATCGCACCGCGATCAGCTTCTATAAGTCCTACTATCATGTAGAAACAGGTGGTTTTGCCCGCTCCATTGGGGCCTAGCAGACCTATTATTTCACCCTGCTGTACACTCAGAGAGACATCTTTAATTACCTCGCGGCCGCGATAGGCTTTGGCTAAGGCGTTTGCTTCAAGTTTGATCATGAGCCGGAATTACTGCGGGGCTGAATTACCATACGTACCCGAGTGTCAGATTTCGAATCACTGAAGGCGTCGACCAGCGCTTTGTTCATATCGTAATTTATGCGCGCACCAGTGAATTCGTCGCCTGCTTGAACCACTTTGGCATCGCCGATGATTTGGAGTATCTGTTTGCCAACGAGATAATCTAGCTTATCACCCGTGGCTACAGTAATCGCTTGGTCTTCAGCTGGTCTCTGTTCGAAGTAGGCGGGAGCGCCATCGGATATTATCTGATCAACGTTACCCTCGGCGTCTCGGCGAAGCTCAACGCGCTCGCCGCGCAGAATCATGCTCCCCTGGCTAATATCGACGTTGCCTGTGTAGACAGTGACGCCGGTATTATCGTTGATGCTCGCTTTGTCGGCTGCAACATAGATGGGTTGGTCGCGATCACTCTCGAGCGCAACAGCACCCAAACTTGCGAGTGACAGTATCGCCGCGGTCAGAAGTTTACTTGGACCAAGTTGAAGCCTCTGATCGAGCTGACGTTTCTGATTGAGCTGACGCTTCTGATTGAGTTCCCACATAGGTACCCCTTACCGTTGAGAGAAGTTCCATTCGCCGCTCGGCAGTGTAGAACTCCATGCCGACTGCTGTTGTCTCACCAGAGCTAGTGTTTATCTGCACGGGATCCGCCGTCAATGCTAGCTTGGTCTCTGGGAAGTATGTCAGCGTTGGCGTGAAGATTGCAACTGCTTGTTCCGTATCCGGTTTATGTTGCAGCTCTACGTTGCCACTTAAAGCCAACTGAGAGTTATCGTCGGGGTGAATGGCCCGGTCAGCTTTCAATGTGTGGCTAACGCTCTGATCGGGTTGAAAGCCTACAGAGTAGGGGTTGTCGATATGGCTCTCTTGACGACCGTCGTAGTGAGTCACGCGGGGGGCATCCGTGGCTGAGATGCGAGCACCGTTCTCATCGTAGCGCGTCAATAACGCCTGCTCTACAAACCAATCAACGCGTTGCAGCGGATCTGACACGCTGGTCGTCTCGGCGGCCTGCCGCCCGCCAAACTGCCATGCCAATATCAATCCGAGTATCAGTATGAATACAATGACTAAGCGGAGTCGGCTAATCGCGCTCAACGGTATGCCTCAAGTGCTGACTCCAGTGAGCCTTGGGCCATCATTATAAGATCGCACAGTTCTCTGACAGCACCAGTGCCCCCAGCAGCTTGACTGATCCAATCGGCCTCTTCGCGCACGAGCCAGTAGCCGTTTGGGACTGTAGCGCCAAAGCTGCAGGCTTTGATAGCACTGAGGTCAGGAAGGTCATCACCGATGTAAGCGGTATTCGCTGCGCTGTAGCCGGTGCG
>JABXHP010000410.1 GCA_013373575.1 Oceanospirillaceae bacterium
CTGTATCGGTCTAGGTATTGCGACCATCGGTGTGGATTCTACGACGGGTATGACGCGCTTTACTGGCGACAACATGCATCTGTTTGATGGTATCGACTTCCTCGTTGCTATCGTGGGTCTGTTTGCTGTCTCGGAAGTGCTGGTGTTTATCGAATCTCACGGTAAGGACTCAGCTATCGGCGTTAAACTCGAGAAGATCACCATCCCCTGGGCGGATATTGTCTTTACCAAGTGGACAATGCTCAAAGCGACCGTGATCGGCTTCATCGCCGGGCTGCTACCCGGCGCGGGTGCATCACTAGGTTCATTCCTCGCCTACATGCAAGAGAAGTCGTCGGTACGCGATAACTCGGAGTTTGGTAAGGGCGATCCGCGCGGTATTGCCGCGCCAGAAGCGGGCAACAACGCAGCGGCGGGTGGTGCACTGGTGCCAATGCTGACGCTGGGTGTGCCGGGGTCGGGTACCACAGCAGTACTGCTTGCACTGTTGATGACTCTGAACATCACCCCAGGACCGACGTTGTTCAACGATCGCCCAGAAGTGGTTTGGGGCTTAATTGCCTCGCTATTGATTGCCAACGTCGTGCTACTGATCCTAAACGTGCCGATGGTCAAAATGTTCAGCAAGGTGTTGCAGGTGCCGCCGGCAATTCTATTACCAGGCGTAACGCTGGTCTCGTTTGTCGGTATCTTTTCGCTTACCGGTAGCTACTTCGATCTACTGCTCATGATCGGTTTCGGAGTACTTGGATACCTGCTTCGTAAGATGGACATCCCATCAGTGCCGGTGATCCTTGGTATTCTGTTGGGGGGGCATATGGAGGTAAACCTGCGCCGCGCCATGGTTCTCTCGGATGGTGATTGGATCTACCTCTTTCAGAGCAACATCTCAATCGGCCTCTGGGTCTTTGCGATTGCCGGTTTCATCGCCCCCTTCTTCTTGCGTGGCAAGTTGAAAGTACCGACCCAGAGTTCATAACCGGGTTCAATGCAGAATAGCCCTTTAAACAGGGCTTCTGCAGCATCAATCGCATCATTAGGAGCGCAGTGATGCTGCCCAATAAAGTAGAAGGAGCCTCAGGGCTCCTTCTACTTTATTGGGCTCAATAGAAACGTGGGAAAATTGCGTTATCTAGCGGCGCCTGACCGGCTGGCACACGAACTTCTGCTGGATTCACGCTAGGATCTGTGCCCGGCCTCGGGTCCCAGATGGCGTCATCGCCAAGCCAGCGGGTTGAGAAGGCGAATCGGTCTTGAGTCGAAGATCTGTTTCCCGGAGCTCCGTGCAGTGTCCAGGCGGAGAAGAGCAGCGCATCGCCGGGTTCTAGGTCAAATGAGATGATGTCGAAAGCCGCGCGATCGGCCTCAATATCGGGGCAGGGAACGCCTTCGCCCGTGCCGGTCCATGAGTTCACTTTCTCGCCCGATGCGCCAAAGGCTGTAGGCAGATAGAAGTGTTCGGTTTTGTGAGAACCCCTGACAAACTCCATACCGCTGCCCTCAACCGATACGGGTGTTAGTGCCAGCCAGATTGAGGCAATCTGTCTACCGCGGAAGGGCCAGTAGGGCACATCTTGATGCCAAGGTGTTGGCGTCGCAGTTTCGCGCTTTTTGATCAGAAGGTGGTCAAAGTAGAAACGGGCGCTCTCGCTCCCCATCGCCTGTGCGGCTAGGCGGGCACAGCCAGATTGGCTGATGAAATCGTAGACAGTTTGATTCGTACGCCAGAGGTAGCGGTCGGTAAACATACGTCCGCGCTCTTGGCCCGGGTTGCCGTCATTGCAGAGCTGACTTGGGTTGTTTAGCTGAGCCTCAGCGAAGGCTGTGAGTCGTTCAATCCAGCTCGGGTCCACTGCATCTTTTACCAATACGACGCCATCGGCGTTGTAGAGTGCGATCTCCTGGTCGGTTAAATCACGCTGATACACGCAATACTCCTTCTCCAATTTCATGCTTAGCTTAACGCTCTTTTGAGTCGATACTAGCGCAATTCGATACTTTGTTAGTTCGATGCTTTGTTAATTCGACAGTATGTTAATTCGATATTGGGCCGGGTCCAGTATGGGGTAAAACTGATCTCAATGGGAAGGTTGCAGGACTAGGATATTGAGGACTCTCGGTAGCGCTTTGCCGTGGTGCCGGTAAGACGTTTAAAGTAACGCGAAAAGTAAGCCGGATCTGAAAACCCTAAGCCAAAGCAGATCTCTCTTATAGATTGCTCGGTCATCGTTAATAGAAGTTTCGCCTCTTGAATTGTACGGTCCTGGATTAAGCGCTTGGGCGGTTTGCCTGAAATATTCTGGCACAGCTGATGTAGTTTATTCTCCGATATTCCCAGTTCGGCGGTGTACTGTGGTAGCGCCCAATGCGCCTTGAAATGTTGCTCAATTAGATCGCTGAAGCGGTTGAAGAGATAGAGCTCATCATTGCTGATCTGGTTCCCCTCATTGCGTCGGCTGGAGAGGCGGCTGATCAAAATAAGCGTAATTCTGATCCAGCTCTCCAGTGCCAGACTCTTACCGTAACGACTCTCTAGCCACTCCAGATGGATCGCCTCTAATGCTTGTTCGAGTTGTCTCCACTCCGTCAGTTGCGCGGTACTAAGGTGCTCTGTCGTTATGCAACTTGGTTTAGAGAGCTCAGTACTAATCTCTCTACCCAGCCCCTCTTTTAGAAGTTTCCAGATAATTGACTGATGGATGGTCAAGACATGTCCGCCTGTATTCGCCTCCACCCGGAAAGAGTGGGGCGTCGCTGCGGGTGTGAAGAAGCAGACTGGGCCGGTTACGCGATATAACTCATCATCAATATGGAAACTGATGGGGCCCTGTTTAAAAAAGTGCAGTTGAGCAAATTGCGCATGCCGATGCACAGGCATCTCATTGCCAAAGAAATTGGCGAGATTGGTCTGTTCATCATAGTGGATGAGTGAGTCAGCATAGCGCTTGTCATAGTCTTGGCCTAAAACGATATTAGGAATCCAGTTATCCATAGGTCAGCCCTCTGCTCGAACGGAAAGTATAAAAGTACAACAAATAGATAAATAATTGCATTTATATATATTAGTTAACATGTGAAACTTATTGGTAACGTGAAACCGCTCATACAAGATTAACAACGAGAGGATCGAGCAATGTCGATGCAGTATCACTTAAACGGCTTTAAACCGGGGAACTACGAAGTTCCTGATGCAGCACGGAAACCCTATCCCGATCCGCCGATTGAGGCCCTTCCTAGCGAAGTCGATGTGCTGATTGTTGGCACTGGGCCTGCTGGGCTTACGATGGCGCGTCAGCTCTCGGAATTTGCCGATATCAAAACATGTATTGCCGACTCCATGTCTGGCCCTCTGCTCTTTGGTCGGGCCGACGGTATCTCTTGTCGCACGCAGGAGATCATGGAGGCGTTTAACTGCAGTGAGATGGTGGTTAAAGAGACCTACCAACTGATGCAGAACACCTACTGGGAGCCTGATCCAGAAAATCCGCAAAATATCAGACGCCTCTACAAGATCGCAGATGCCCGATTGGGACTGTCAGAGTTCACCCACGGTATCGTCAACCAAGCACGTCTGCATGAGCTGCTGACCGATGGGATGGCTAACTCAGTAACCGGTTTAAAACCACATTACAGCCGAAAGTTGGTCTCCTTAGATATCGATGAGTCACTCACGCAGGACCTCAGCGCATACCCAATTACGGCCGTTTTTGAACGCGTGGATGAAGCCGGTCAGGGGCAGCACGAAACCGTTAAGGCGCGCTTCGCCGTCGGCTGTGATGGTGGACGCAGCAGTGTGCGCCGTAACCTAGGTATAGAGCTGCAGGGCGACTCAGCCAACAAGGCCTGGGGCGTTATGGATATTCTATTAAATACGGACTTCCCCAATATCCGTGTGAAATCCTTCATTCAATCGCAGGATCACGGCGCGGTAATGACCATTCCACGCGAGGGCGGTTATCTGATCCGCTTCTACGTAGAGCTCGACCTGCTCGGCAAGGATAAGCGGGCAGCGGACGTTGCGCTGACCGAGAAAGATCTGATCGCAAAAGCGCAGAAGATCTTCCACCCCTACACCTTGGATGTAAAGGAGGTGGCTTGGTGGTCTATCTACGAAGTGGGTCAGCGCATTGCTGAGCGCTTTGATAATCGCCCCTTGGGCAGTGGTGAGGAGGTCATTCCTCGCGCGTTCCTCGCCGGTGACGCTTGCCATACTCACAGCCCTAAAGGCGGTTGGGGTCTTAACACATCCCTGCCCGATACCTTCAACCTCGGTTGGAAAATGGCGCACGTCCTACAAGGTAAAGCTCAGCCGCGGCTGTTGCACACTTACGCTACCGAGCGTCGAAAAGTGGCGCAGCATCTGATTGACGCTGATCGCGAGTTGTCGAAATTGGTAGCGACGCGTCCGGTTGCTGATGCCAACTCAGCGGTGGCAAAAGTTGATACGGCGAAGATTGAAGCCTTTATGAAGCGCCAGAGTGGTTTTGTGGCCGGTACATCAATTGAGTACAACCCATCGTACATCGTCACCGGGCAGGAGAATCAGGCGCTCGCCGGGGGCTTCAATATTGGCCAGCGGTTCCACTCTGCAGAAGCGGCGCGCGTGGCGGATGGTAGAATTGTTCATCTCGGTCACCTTGTAAAAGCCGATGGTCGATGGCGGATCTTCCTGTTTGGCGGTAAGAGTGACCCTCGCGATAGCTCCTCAGATGCATTCAAGCTGATCGACTTCTTGTCCAGCAGCCCTGAATCACCGGTTGTGCAGTACACGCCTCAAGGGGCCGATATCGACTCAGTAATCGATACCTATGCTGTTTTTCAGCAGCAAGATCTGTCGATGCATGAGCTCCCCAAGTACCTCTGGCCAGCAAAAGGTAAGTATGGTCTGAATGACTACGAGAAGGTGTTTCAGAGCATCGAAGGGAAGGATATCTATGCTATGCGCGCTATCGATCGTGAAATGGGCTGTATGGTTGTTGTTCGCCCCGATCAGCATGTCGCCACTATACTGCCGCTAGATGCGCCGGGTGAGCTGAGCCAATTCTTTGATGAGTTTATGCTTCCCAGAGCCGGGCAATAACAGCGTTTAAGCCGTCAAATCAACCGCTATGTAAGAGAGTAAGGTAGAGCAATGATTAGGGATCAACGGTTTCAGGTAGAACTCCCATCCGCGCCTGCTGGGATGAGTGAAGTTGAGTGGCAGGCACGCCTGCAACTGGCGGCAACCTATCGGATGGTGGACCATTTCGGCTGGACCTTCATCGTCTACAACCACATTAGCTTGCGCATACCGGGAACCGAAGAGCTACTTATCAACCCTTTCGGCGTGCGCTACGACGAACTTCGTGCCTCTGATCTGATCAAGATTGATATTGATGGCAATGCCTTGAGTGAGAGCGAGTGGAGTGTTAACAAGGCGGGCTATAACATCCACTCGACACTCCACAAAGCACGCCCGGACCTGCATTGCGTCCTGCACACTCATGAGCCGACATCTCAAGCGCTCTGTGCGCTGAACAGCCCTGTGATACCGGTAACCCAAGAGGGGTGTCAATTTTTCGAGCGTACCGCTTACCACGACTTTGAGGGGATAGTGCTTGATGGTTCAGAGGGGCCGCGTTTGGCGGCGGCCTTGGGTGAGACCAATCACACTCTGGTTCTGCGAAACCACGGTCTGATCACGGCCGGCGCTGATTGCACCTGGGCATTTGTGCGTCACTTCGCCTTCATCCGTAATGCTGAGGTGCAGCTCAAGGCGATGGCGGCAGGGCCGCTGAACCTGATTGATGATGAGATTATGCGTAAAACACGGCATCAATTTGAGGGCGGCGAGGCGCAAGCCAACGCAAAAGTACGCCACCCTGAGTGGCCCGCACTTATCCGTTTAGTTGATCAAAAAGATCCCAGTTGGAAGTTATAACTCCCGGTACCGAGAGGAGGTAGTCTGCGCCGGTGCCTCTGCTGCACCAGCAGGGTATCAATAAAGGCGAGCTAGCGCTTGTGCCTAGGCGCTTTGGGACTATTCTGATCTATCTCTATTCCGATTTGGCTCTATGCCGATTTGGCCCCGCTGGTAAGCATCTTTGTGGTAGCTAGCAACGGTGTAGGGGGCAGCTGAAAAAAAGGGAGCCACTTGGCTCCCACGGGTTCTCATCGCTTTTGCGGGCTAAATGCCACCCATGCAGAGGTACTTGATCTCGAGGTAGTCATCCAGTCCGTATTTACTACCCTCACGACCCTGGCCGCTCTGCTTGATGCCTCCGAAGGGTGCCATCTCGCTCGAAATAATGCCCTCATTGATGCCTACAATTCCCACCTCCAGTGCTTCGGCAACACGCCAAATGCGGCCGATATCGCGGCTGTAGAAGTATGCAGCCAACCCAAACTCAGTATCGTTGGCTAGGGCGACCGCCTGCTCCTCCGTGTCGAACTTGTAGATTGGAGCGACTGGGCCAAAAGTCTCTTCGTAAGTAACCGCCATATCTGTAGTGACATCAGCGAGAATAGTCGGCTCGTAGAAGGTGCCGCCCAGTGCATGAGCCTTACCGCCCAGTACAACGCGCGCCCCTTTATCAACAGCATCTTTTACATGCCGCTCGACCTTCTCTACCGCGGCCTTGTTAATCAGAGGTCCCTGAACGGCATCATCAACCTCTAAGCCATTACCCACCTTGAACTGAGATACTCGAGCGGCAAGTTTCTCCAGAAAAGCTTCGTAGATGCCTGACTGCACAATGATGCGGTTGGCACAGACACAGGTCTGTCCTGTATTGCGGTACTTAGAGGCAATAACACCGGCAATTGCGGCATCAAGATCGGCGTCATCAAACACCACAAATGGCGCGTTTCCGCCCAGCTCCATGCTCACTTTTTTGACCGAATCCGCCGCCTGCTTCATCAAGATTTTGCCCACTGCAGTAGAGCCCGTGAAGGAGATCTTGCGCACCTTATCGGAACCTGTCAGCGCAGTGCCAACGGCGGCGGCATTGGCGCGTGAGCTAGTAACGATGTTAATCAGACCTGCTGGAATACCTGCACGTTCTGCCAGCTCAGCCAAAGCCAGGGAGGAGAGTGGTGTGTCCTCGGCAGGTTTGGCTACAACAGGGCAGCCAGCTGCTAGTGCCGGAGCAATTTTGCGAGCTATCATCGCGTTGGGGAAGTTCCACGGCGTGATTGCACCGACAACTCCGACAGGCTGCTTGATCACAACGAGGCGTTTATCACCAGTGGCGGCTGGGATGGTATCGCCGTAGATACGCTTCGCTTCCTCAGCAAACCACTCGATATAACTCGCCCCATAAGCCACCTCGCCTCGGGCCTCGGCCAGCGGTTTGCCCTGTTCAGCGGTCATTAGACGAGCTAGATCTTCCTGTGCTGCCATCACCAGATCAAACCAGCGGCGCAATAGTGCAGCTTTCTGTTTGCAGGGGGTCGCACGCCAAGCGGCCCAGGCGGCATCGGCAGCATCTATCGCCTTTTGGGTGTCTGTCGCGTCCATATCAGGCACTTCTGCAAGTAGCTCTCCGGTCGCCGGATTGGTTACTGCGAATGTAGCTCCTGTGTGTGAACTGACCCACTCACCGTTGATGTAGGCGAGGTTTTTTAATAGTGACGAATCGTTTAACTCAAGTGACATAGCCTTGTACTTCCTACTTAAACAACGGATGAATGTTGTTCTTATTAAATTTCAAAACCGGCTCTAGCTCGGACATCTCGAACGATATCATTACGTAAGTGTTGTCGGTAATGGGTTGCATCCAGTCGGTGAAAATTTCGAATACCCGTTTAGCGACCATCTCACGCAGTTCAAAAGGCCGACCAGCGCCGATCTTTAATGTCAGATTGATGTAGGCGAACTCCTCACGCCCGTCTGCAACACGGTAATCATCGCATCGAATCGCACGGCTACGAGCACCGCCAATGGGAAACTCTCCGGTAGAGACAACGAAGTCGTGCAGCGCCTTAAACAGCGTCTGAAAATCGAGACGCTCGTGCAAATTAGCCGAGTAGTCGACAACAAAGTGCGGCATAGGATCTCCATCCAATAAAACTTAACATATGAATAAATATTAGTTTACATATTAATTAAACCTATGCAAACTAATTCCCATCATAAGTATTTTGAGCAGCCCTCGTCTAAGGAGTCCTGTCGTGTTAACCAAAGAGCAACAGATTGAGGCGGCAAATCGTCTGCACCAGGCAGAGATTGAACGCAAACAGATCCCCGCGCTGACACTCGATTACCCAGATATGGATATGAGTGATGCTTACGCCATCCAGAAAACCTGGGTTGATCAGAAGCTGGCGTCAGGGCGCAAGGTTATCGGTTACAAAGTCGGCTTGACCTCACGGGCTATGCAGATGGCGGTAAATATCGACGAGCCGGACTATGGCGTACTGCTCGACGATATGCTGTTTGAAGATGGCGATCGGCTAAAGGCGAGTGATTTCCTCGATCCGCGTATCGAAGTTGAGTTGGCGTTCGTTTTGAATAAGCCGCTGTTCGGAGAGAACGTCTCTATTACAGATGTCTACAACGCGACTGACTATGTTATCCCGTCTCTCGAGCTGATCGCTGCGCGCTGCATGCGCACGGACCCAGCGACAGGCTACACCCGCAAGGTCTATGACACGATCTCGGATAATGCGGCGAATGCCGGGATCGTACTAGGCGGGCGACCAATTAAACCAACTGAGATGGACCTGCGTTGGGCAGGGGCCATGCTCTACCTCAACGGCAAGATCGAAGAGACCGGTCTTGCCGGTGGAGTTCTTGGCCACCCGGCTAAAGGAATCTCCTGGGTTTGCAAACGGTTCGCTCCTCATGGTGTCGGTTTGGAGCCGGGTCAGGTCATATTGGCCGGCTCCTTCACTCGTCCGGTACCGGTAAAGGCCGGTGATACCATTCATGCCGACTTTGGCCCTCTCGGTGGCATCGGGCTTTCGTTCGAATAGGAGCAGGTTGTGGAGTTGCAAAAGAATAAATTCGTCCAGAAGCTCAGAGAGAAGCCGGTCACTTACGGCTGCTGGGTTGGACTGCCCGACAACACCTGTGCCGAGATCATGGCCGGTGCGGGGTTTGACTGGTTGCTGATTGATAACGAGCACGCGCCTTACGATCTGCGCACAACGCTCTCTCACCTGCAGGTGATGGCAGCCTATGACGTCGCCCCAATTGTACGTCCTGTAGTGGGGGATACTGCACTCATCAAACAGCTGCTGGATATCGGGGCGCAGACCTTACTGGTACCCATGGTTGATACTGCCGAGCAGGCCCGCGAACTGGTGCGTGCTACCCGTTACCCTCCCGAGGGAATCCGAGGGCTAGGTGCATCGCTGGCGCGCGGTGCCCAGTGGAACCGAACGACGGACTATCTGCATAAAGCCAATGCTGAAATCTGCCTCATTGTGCAGGCTGAAACCGTCCGTGCAATCGAGAACCTCGATGAGATCATCGCGGTAGAGGGAGTTGCTGGTGTCTTTATTGGCCCGTCTGATCTCTCAGCCTCAATGGGACATGTTGGCAATGCTGGCCATCCTGACGTGGTTAGCACCATTAAAGAGGGGCTTAGCAAGATTAAAGCGGCTGGTAAGTTTGGGGGCCTGCTGAACATGGACCCCTCTCTGACGGAGGCATACATAGAAGCGGGGGCAAGCTTTGTCGGTGTAGGTGTCGATACATCGATGCTCGCTCAGGCAAGTAAAGCGCTGGCCAGCAAATACTGTAATCCGGATGCGGCTCAAAACCCGCCGGCAGCACCCTCAGCCGGTTACTGATTTTAACTGTGTATTGGGACAATTGAAGATGTCTGAACCCACTTTAGTAAAGAGCAAGCTTATCTGTGTCGCGCTCAATGATGCCGAGCAACTAAAGCGCCTCGAGGCAATATTTAACGACGCACCATATAAAAAGCCACCGACCGAACCGGTGCTCTATTACAAACCCCGCAATACCTGGAGCCAAGACGGCGCAGAGGTCGAATGGGCGTTAGATTTTGAGGGTAAACCCGTCGACGCGATGGTTGTCGGTGCGAGCCTCGGTGTAGTGATCGGGCGGGAGACCTGCCGAGTCTCTGAAATTGAAGCGCTAGAGACGGTTGCGGGCTTCACAGTGGTGGGTGACTACTCGCTGCCGGAAACGACCTACTTCCGCCCCGATATTCGCGGCAAATGCCTCGATGGCAGTGCGCCAGTAGGGCCGGTTGTTTCTCAGCTGAGCGCACCGAATTCTGTTGAGGTGGTAATCAGCGTCAACGGCGAAGAGCAGAGCCGTTTTAACTACGCCAACCTCGAACGCAGCGTTGAGACGTTAATCAGTAAAATCTCCTACATCATGACGCTCCAGCCAGGTGAGGTGATCGCTGTAGGTTTTGCTGGCGATCGTTCACCTGTTGCACCGGGAGATAGGGTGGAACTCTCTATCGAGGGTATCGGAACCTTGGTGAACACGCTTGGAGCCAAAGCCTAATGAAACATGCACGTATTCTCCTCGATGGAAAAGAGCTCGAAATTAATCTTGATGCCCAAGGCGTTATCAGGGATGCGGGCGGTCAGGTTCTCTCCCTTGATCTGAATTCAGACAGAGTTACTTGGCTACCACCTGTTAAAGAACCCGGTACCATCTTCGCCCTGGGTATCAATTATGCGGACCACGCAACCGAGTTGGCATTTGAACCACCCAAAGAGCCCCTGATCTTTATTAAGCATGCTAACTGTCTGACCGGCCACAAGCAGGTGAGTTATCGCCCTGATAATGTTGAATACCAACACTATGAGTGTGAGCTGGTGGCTGTGATTGGCAAAACCGGTAAAAACATCAAGGCGGAAGATGCACTGGATTACGTTGCCGGTTACACCGTCTGTAATGACTTTGCCATTCGCGATTACCTAGAGAACTACTACCGTCCAAACCTGCGCGTAAAGAGCCGTGATTCGCTGCTGCCAATGGGGCCTTGGTTGGTCGATACCGCTGATATAGCGGATGCCAATGCGCTGCGCCTCACCACGCATGTGAACGGCAAGATGACTCAAGAGGGCACCACCAAAGATATGATCTTTAACGTGCCGTTTGTGATTGAGTATCTCAGTAAGGTGATGACGCTGAACCCAGGAGACATGATTTGTACCGGCACGCCGCATGGCATTGTCGATTGTCAGCCGGGCGATCTGATTGTCTGTGAAATTGAAGCTGTTTGTGCGCTCGAAACCCGCATGGTCAGCGAGCAAGAATATTACGGCGACAAGTACTAAGCGTACGGTCACGGAGGAGTTGATAATGAGTGATACACTACAGACTAACCTAGAGCGCGCAACGGCCTACCTTGAGCGCTTTAAAGCCAATCCAATTGGCCACTTCATCAATGGTCAGTTTACGCTGGGTCAAGATGGCACGGCTTACGACAACCTAACACCAACGGACAACAGCTCCCTCGGGCAAGTGATAGCGGGTAGCGTTGCTGACGTTGACGCCGCTTGTGAAGCCGCCGAAAACGCCGCTGAAGCTTGGGCAGATATGCCGGGTGCCCAGCGTCGGGCGCTGTTACATAAATTTGCCGATGAGCTGGAGCGCCGTGCCGATGAGATCGCACTGGTTGAGTCTATGGACTGTGGCCAACCGATCCGCTTTATGAAGCAAGCTGCTGTTCGTGGTGCGGCTAACTTTCGCTTCTTCGCTGATAAGGCTGCCGAGGCTCAAAACGGTCTGGCGCTGCATCAGGCAGAACATACCAACTACACCATTCGCGAGCCAATTGGACCGGTCGGTATCATCACCCCCTGGAATACGCCGTTCATGCTCTCAACCTGGAAGATTGCACCGGCGCTAGCGGCCGGCTGCACGGTGGTTCATAAACCGGCAGAGCTGACTCCACTGAGTGCCTTCATTCTTGCCGAGATCGCTGAAAAAGTGCTGCCGGCTGGCGTTTGGAACATGGTCAACGGTTTTGGTGAGACTGTAGGTAAGCGATTAACAGAGCACCCAGCTATCAAAGCAGTCGCACTGGTGGGTGAGTCTGCAACTGGTTCACACATCATGCGCCAAGGCGCTGCAACCCTCAAGCGTATGCATTTTGAGTTGGGGGGTAAGAACCCAGTAATCGTGTTTGATGATGCTGATTTCGACCGCGCCCTCGATGCTGTGGTCTTCATGCTATATAGCCTCAATGGCCAGCGCTGCACCTCCTCAAGCCGCCTGCTCATTCAGAAGGGGATCAAAGCGAAGTTTATCGCAGCGCTTGAGGCGCGCGTCGCTAACCTGCGGGTTGGCCATTCGCTCGATCCTAATACCGAAGTGGGGCCACTGGTGGCCACTGAACACTTCAATAAGGTGATCAGCTACTTCGATATAGCGCAACAGGATGGGGCGAAAACTGCGGTCGGTGGATACCGTATCACCGAACCGACCGGCGAATACTCTGCACAGGGCAACTATGTCTGCCCAACACTCTTTACCGAAGCGACTAACGATATGCGTATCGCCCAGGAGGAGATCTTCGGTCCCGTATTAACCGCTATCGGCTTTGAAACTGAAGAGGAGGCGATTGCGCTAGCCAATGACACAATCTATGGTCTGGCGGGTTACATCTGGACTGAGAACACCGGTCGTGCGATGCGCATGGGACGCAAGGTGAAAGCGGGCATGCTCTGGGTCAACTCCGAGAACAATCGCAACCTGCCATCTCCGTTCGGTGGTATGAAGATGTCTGGCATAGGCCGTGATGGCGGTGACTGGAGCTTCGACTTCTACATGGAGACAAAAAACGTCTGTGTAGCGCACGGTACGCACCGTGTACCGACACTCGGTAAGTAGTTGGTAAGTCAGTAATAGGTGAGACCAAGTGCGTGATTTCGACGATTCAATTCCGCTGAAGCTGCTCAAGGCCCGTGAAGTAACCATGAGTTACTTCCGTCCAGTGCTGCAAGAGGTGGCGCTTACAGAGCAGCAGTGGCGCGTGATTCGTGCCCTGCGTCAGTACCCGGATTCTGAGGCGAAGGAGCTGGCAAAACGTTGCTGCATTCTCAGTCCGAGTCTGACGGGGATTCTGACGCGGCTAGAGCAACAGGATCTGATTTCGCGCAGGCGCTCAACTGATGATCAACGCGTCGTCTTAATCGCGCTCACGCCCAAGGCACAGCAGATGTTTGAAGAGGTTGCCCCCTTGGTTGATGAGCGCTATCGCCACCTGACTAAACAGCTCAGCGCCGCTGATATGAAGCGACTGGATCAACTGCTGGATAAAATTCTTCAGCTCAAGCCTGATCAGTAGACAGGGCTCGAACAACAGCGACTCGTCCTCAGCAGTCAGACCTGCTCTGGTATGCAGTTAAGAGAAGTGAGAAACACCATGGGAAAATTAGCACTCGCCGCAAAGATTACACATGTGCCTTCGATGTACCTGTCGGAGTTTGATGGGCCTCGCAAGGATACGCGTAAAGCTGCAATTGATGGTCACAAAGAGATAGGACGCCGTTGCCGCGAGCTGGGTGTGGACACCTTTGTGGTGTTCGATACGCACTGGCTGGTGAACGGTGGTTACCACATTCTCTGCACCGACCACTTCAAAGGCGACTACACCAGCAACGAGTTGCCGCACTTCATCAACCACATGGAGTATGAGTTTCCGGGTAATCCAGAGCTCGGCCACATCATTGCCAAAGAGTGTAATGCCCAGGGTATCGATACATTAGCGCACGACAAAACCTCATTGGCGCCTGAGTATGGTGCTCTGGTACCGATGCGCTACATGAACGAAGATCAGCATTTCAAAGTTGTCAGCATATCGGCGCTCTGTATGGTGCACTACCTCAATGACAGTGCGCGCTTGGGCTGGGCGCTGCGGGAAGCGATCGAAAAACACTATGACGGCACCGTAGCGATCTTAGCAAGTGGCTCGCTTTCACACCGCTTTGCTCAGAACGGTCGCGCCCCGGAGTTCGCGCACAAGATCTGGAGCCCCTTCTTAGAGAATCTCGATCATATGGTGGTGGATATGTGGCAGAGTGCGCGCTGGGAAGAGTTCTGTGAAATGCTGCCGGAGTATGCGGTTAAGGGGCATGGCGAGGGTTTTATGCACGATACGGCCATGCTGCTGGGTGCGCTGGGTTGGAGTGAGTATGACCAACCCGCCGAAGTGGTTACGCCCTATTTTGGAGCCTCAGGGACGGGGCAGATCAATGCGATCTTCCCAGTTACGCCAGTCAGTGGTGACAGAGTGCCGCAGGCGATGAGCCCTGAGCTCGCCGCTACCGAGGGGCAGGGGCGCCTTTAACAGAGTCAGCGTCAGCGTTAAAACCAGGGCTTGAGTTCAGCGACCAATTTTAGCGTCGAATCATTTAAAGATTGCCGGTGGCTAATGACGTCAGCCAGATCAGAAGTGATCGTGCGGCCACGCTCCACCCCCACCATGACGTTGGAGTAGCCCGCCATTAAGTAGTGAATAGAGGCGTTACCGAGCGCCGAGGCGAGCAGACGGTCATTTGGAGAGGGGGTGCCACCACGTTGAATATGCCCAAGAATGGTGACTAACGAATCTATCCCGAGCAGTGCCAGTTGCTGCTGAATTTCGTATGAGACCCCGGTGCTACCCCCCTCGGCAACTACAATAATGCCGGAGGTTGCTCGATCAGATTTTCGCAGCTGGTAGAGTTGGTGACACACCTCATCCATCTGCCAGGGCGCCTCCGGAATCAGGATCAGTTCAGCACTGGTGGCGATACCGGTATGAACCGCCAGAGCGCCAGAATTGCGACCCATGCACTCGACAATATGGAAGTGCTCACTCGAGTTGGCACAGTCGCGGATACGATCAACGGCATTAACCGCGGTGTGCAGCGCCGTATCAAAGCCGATACAGACTTCAGTACCGTAGATATCGTTATCGATGGTGCCCGGCAGGCCAATGACAGGGAAGCCAAACTCTTTCTCCATCAGGCGAGCGCCGGTTAAAGAGCCGTCGCCGCCGATCACAATCAGCGCCTCGATACCGCGTTGGCGCAAATTGTTAACCGCCAGCTCACGGGTTTCGCGCAGATGAAACTCTTTACAGCGCGCGCTCATTAACGTTGTGCCGCCGCGTTGAATCAGATTGCAGACGTTTTCTGAGTTTAACCCCACAAAAGCGTTATCCAGCAAGCCTGAATAGCCTCGCTGGATGCCAGTCACCTCAATATTAAAGTGGTTGGCGGTGCGCACGATCGCCCGAATCGCCGCGTTCATGCCTGGAGAGTCACCACCACTTGTGAGAACAGCGATGTGACGCAGTGTCTCTATCTGCTTAAGATCAGGTATCTGGTACATTTTTGATCTCCATTAACCCAGGACTCAATAATATCTGCTGTTAGCCTCGCTGCCGGTAGAAACGCTCCGGCCGACCGACGGTGCCGTAATTGATATCAGCACTGAGCGACTGCTCGCCCACAAGAAATTCGAGGTAGCGCCGAGCGGTGGTGCGGCTAGAGCCGATGGTCTCGCCCACCTGCTCTGCGCTCAAACTCACCTTCGGGTCAGCAAAGACACACTTAACCTTATCTAAGGTTAGCGGATCTATGCCTTTGGGTAAGCTCGCCTGGCTAGCTTTGGCATTTGCAGAGGTTTGGCGCTTACGCGGCAGTAATTGGTCCACTAAGTCTTGTGACAGCTCGGGGCCACTGCTATGCATCGCAGAGCGGTGCTCTAAATACTGCAGCAAAGATTGCTCTAAGCGATCGAAGACGAGCGGTTTGAGAACATAGTCGAACACACCCAGACGCAGCGCCTCTGACAGGGACTCTGTCTCCTTTGCCGCAGTCACCATGATGACATCGCAGGGAGATTCGCAGGAGCGCAGTTGGCGCAGCAACTGCAGACCGTTACCGTCGGGGAAGTGGATATCCAACAGCACGAGATCTGGCTGAAGCACATCGACCATATCGCTGGCGTCGCGAGTAGTGTGGCTGATACCGACGACCTCAAAACCCTCAATCCGTTCGATAAAGCGACGCTGAATTTCGGCGATTTTGGGGTCATCTTCGGCGATAAGAATGCTATAGAGTTCAGTCATGCTGCCTCCTTGGCAGGTAGAGCGTGAAGCGGCAACCCGTGGGTGTTACTGGCTCTAAAGTGAGTTTTGCATTGAGTTGCTCGGTTATCTCGCGGACCAGGTGGAGGCCAATGCCGCGATTCTCACCCTTACTTGAGTAGCCCTGGCGGAACACCGCTTCGCGCGCCTGGGGTTCAATACCGGGACCATGATCCTCAACCTCAATCACAATCTCCTCGCCCAGATCGGTAAAGGAGAGGTAGACCGCCTCGGAGTTGTTCGAGAGGCTCGCTTCCAGTGCGTTATCAATCAGGTTGCCAAGGATCGTAACAACTTGTTGGGGTTCAATGTGTGCAGGGAGCGCTTCGAGGTTAGAGTCCGGATCTATCTCCAAACGCAGGCCGAGTTCACTGGCGCGGTTATATTTGCCCAACAGCAGTCCTGCAACCAGATGGTCAGCCACCGAATCGCGAATCCAACTGAGCAGGGCTTGATGTCCGGCGGTCTCCTGACCGATCAGCTCAAGTGCCTCGTCCTTGGCATCGATGGAGATCAACCCCGCGATAGTGTGCAATTTGTTAGCATACTCATGCGCTTGTGAGCGCAACGCATCAGCGTATTGGCGAATGCGCGTCAGTTGCCGGCTCACCTCGGCCAACTCATCTTTGGGTCGAAAACTGGCAACTACGCCCACCAGTTTGCCGTCGCGCATGATCGGAAGGCGGTTGATTATAAGGTTTCGACCATTAATAAAGGTCTCTCGGTCATACTCGGGTGAGCCCGTCTCGAGCATCGCCGGTAAGCGGGTCTCAGGCAGTACTTCAGTCAGTTGCAGGCCGCTGAGCTCTTTATCCTCGGGCAGGTTAAGTGCCTTTATAGCGGCGCGGTTAAAGGTCGTTATTCGACCCTCAGCGTTGATGGCAATGATACCTTCACGCACTGACTCCAAGGTGGCGTTACGCTCCAGAAACAGCGCGGCTATCTCATGGGGCTCCAAGTCAAAGATTGCGGCGCGGAAGCGGCGCCCAATCCAGTAAGCAAGGACAATCGAGAAGGCTAAGAGTGCCAGGGTAACGATGATAACTGTCTGTTGATAGGTGGCGACGGTCTGGTCAATGGTTGCTGTTAGATACCCAACCGAGACAACGCCGACCACCAATCCGTTGTCATCAAAAACCGGGGTCTTGCCACGGATGGATTCGCCAAGGCTTCCCACCGCCTTAGAGATATAGCTCTCACCCAGCTCAAGCGCCCTGTAGTTGTCGCCGCCGACCATCGGTTTGCCGATCCGCTCGGGGACCGGGTGGACCAGTCGGATGCCCTTGGCATCGCCAATGGATATGAAGCTGGCATCCGTTGCCAGCCGCAGGTCAGCAACAATGCTCTGCACGGTAGGGCTGTCGCCGCGTGCCACTGCCGCTCGAATGGAGGGGGTTTGAGATATCATAGAAGCGAGTTGCAGGGCGCGTTGCCCCATCTGCTCCTCAAGGGACTCACCAAGGTAGCGAAGGGTGAATACCCCAAGGATGATCGCCTGAAGAAGTATCAACAGGCTCAGTGCCAACATAAGGCGTGTACTAGTTTTGAGTCGTGCGCTGCGCATAGGAGCTGTTCTAATTCTTTTTAGCAATGATGACAGATATCGATGGTTAACGGTACAGCATGCGGGCGCTTAGGGTCTGTCGAACATACGTTGAGTGGTCATAGTTATGACTCTGTGCTAGTTTCTGCCGATCGAAAAAGTTAATAAAAGTTCCTTAGAGATCGTCCCATGCTAGAAAAACCTGTAATCATCGCCGGCGCTGGAATTGGCGGGTTAGCACTCGCGCTGACGCTACAGCGACTCAATATTCCGTGTCTGCTGCTGGAGTCAGTCTCTGAGCTCAAACCCTTGGGGGTAGGTATCAACCTGCAGCCCAATGCAGTGCGCGAGCTCTACGAGATGGGTATCGGTGAGGAGCTGTTGGATCAAGTGGGTGTCAAGACGCGTGAGTGGGCGTTGGTTGGGCGCAACGGTCGCGAAATTTACTCGGAGACGAGAGGTGTCTTGGCTGGCTACAACTGGCCCCAGTACTCTGTCCATCGTGGTGAACTGCAAATGCTCTTGCACGATGCCTTTGTGAGTCGCGGTGGCGCTGACGATCTCATATTAGGTTACAAAGTGGTGCGCTATATAAATCACGAAATGGGTGTCACAGTTGTGGCGCAATCGAAGAGTGGTGAGGTGCGCGAGTTTGAGGGCTCTCTGCTTGTTGGTGCTGATGGACTGCACTCAAATGTGCGCGCCCAGATGTATCCCGAGCAGCCCGAGCCCCACTGGAGTGGTGCCATCATGTGGCGCGGTGTGACACGCGGTAAAGCGCTGCGCACCGAGGCATCTTTTGTGGGGCTTGGATACCATGATCACCGTTTAGTGGTCTATCCCATCTCTCAGCCTGATGAGGAGGGGATGTCAGTGCTTAACTGGATCGCTGAGGTTACGGTTGATACCAAAGAGGGTCTCCCCAGCGGCGATTGGAACCGCAAGGTTGAACTGGCTGATTTTGCCCATCACTTCTCTGATTGGAACTTCGATTGGCTCGATGTGCCGGCGATGCTCGAGGGCGCTGGTGACATATACGAATACCCCATGATTGATCGCGATCCGATACCTAGCTGGGTTGATGGTCGAGTCGTGTTAATGGGCGATGCGGCGCATGTGATGTACCCGGTCGGCTCTAATGGAGCGAGCCAAGCGATTGTGGATGCGCGTGAACTGGGTGCCGCTTTCATTGAGTTGGGAGTCGGTGTAGAGGCGATTAACGCCTATGATAAGAAACTCTGTGAGCCTGTCTCGGCGCTGGTGTTGCGCAACCGCGGTTCGGGCCCCTTCGGTCTGTTGCGTGAAGTTGAAGATCGCTGTGGCGGAGAGTTTACGGATATATCTGAAGTGATGAGCCAGCAAGAGATGGATGACTTCATGCACAACTACAAGGCAGCGGCGGGCTTTGCGATGGAAGCGCTTAACAATGCTCCCTCCATCATTCCGCAAGAGGCGAGTGTCTAGCATGCTGCAGCACTACATCACAATTAAGTACCTGCCTGATACGCCTACAGAACACCGTGAAGAGTTCTGTAGGCGTATGTTAGCGCTGCAACAGACAATTGCTGAGGTCGAGGAGATCCAGATTGGCTGTGATCTGGTGGGCGAGGCGCGCTCCTGGTCGCTGTTGATCAAGCTTTTGGTCGCCGACAAGAGTGCGCTCGTGCGCTATCAGCAGCACCCTGATCATCAAGCGGTAATTCAATTCAACGCACCTTATGTCGCTGATGTGGGCGTGATCGATTTTGAGAACTTTCTGGCGCCCTAGGCAGTCGTTAACAGCTCTTTAGTACAAGGATAGACGAGTAGTAACTATGGCCACCTCTACCATCGAGAAGTACCGCGTCAATGTTGAAACTTACGGTGAAGGCGAGCGACGCGTTGTTGCCTTGCACTGTGCACTCGGTCGCGCGGCGAGCTGGAAGCAATATGCTGCTCGGTTGGGGGAAAAGGTTACTATCACTGCGCCCGACTGGCCGGGGCACGGCAAGAGTGCGACCTGGAATGAGTCAGGCCTAATGCGGCACACGGCTCGGGATATTGTAGCGGAGCTAGTGGGTGATGAGGCTGTTGATTTGGTAGGGCACAGTTATGGAGGCTCGATTGCGCTCGAGTTTGCCACACGCTTTCCAGAACGCGTGCGCTCGCTTACATTGATAGAGCCTATCTACCTCGCTGTAGCGGGTGCCGATAATCGTCCGCTGTTGGATGAGTACCTTGAACAGATGCAGCCCCATTTCGAGGCACTCACGAGCGGCCGGCACGAAATCGCGGCCAAGCTCTTCATTGATGTTTGGGGTGGGGATACACGCTGGGAGGATCTACCTTTGCCAGCAAAGCAGGGGTTGACGCAACAGATACCTGTTGTGGAAGCGTTCAAGCCCGGCGATGAGACCGCGTCCGAGGATATGGAGACCCTAGCGCTACTTGAGCGGCTCTCTATGCCGTTGAGCATCATATACGGTGATAACACAATGCCTGTGCTCAAGCAGGTTGTGCAGGGGCTGAAGGCGCGCCTGCCTCATGCTGAGGTGGTAGAGGTGAAGCGCGCTAGCCACATGCTGCCCCTCACACATGCCAATGATGTGACAGAACAGCTCAGATCACTCTGGACAGCCTGAATCGCCAGCGGCACCTGTACCAGGCACTTCCACCAATAAAGCCATAGCCGCACGGGCGTTGGGCCGTTATACTACTGCGCTTTATTTTAAGTGCTCTCAGCGAGCTCCTTTTGGGGCTGCTGGCGAGCGAAACTTACGTGGCCTGTCGTAGGGGCCACCACTGAGATTTAGGACTCTGCAATGCCTGTTATTACCCTTCCTGATTCAAGTAAACGTGAATTCGCTAACCCCGTTACTGTATTTGATGTTGCCATGGATATTGGTCCTGGTCTCGCCAAAGCGGCGCTCGCGGGTCGTGTTAATGGCGAGCTAGTTGACACCTCGTACTTGATAAATGACGACGCTGATCTTGCATTGATCACTGCCCGCGATGATGAGGGCGTTGATGTTATTCGTCACTCTTGTGCCCATCTTATGGCAATGGCGGTACAGGAGCTGTTTCCGGGTGCACAGGTAACCATTGGTCCTGTTATTCAAGACGGTTTCTACTACGACTTCGCTTACGAGCGCCCATTCACGCCAGAGGATCTCGAAAAGATCGAAAAGCGCATGAATGAGCTCTCTAAACAGAATCTGCCGGTTGAGCGCTCAGTAATGGAACGCCCTGATGCGATCAAACTGTTTGAACAGATGGGCGAGAAGTACAAGGTAGAGATTATCGACTCAATCCCAGGCGAAGAGCCGCTCTCGTTCTACAAGCAGGGTGATTTTATTGACCTCTGTCGTGGGCCACACGTGCCATCAACAGGCCACATTAAAGCGTTCAAGTTGATGAAGGTTGCCGGCGCCTACTGGCGAGGTGATGTGAAAAATGAGCAGCTGACGCGCGTCTACGGCACTGCTTGGGGCGACAAAAAAGAGCTCAAAGCCTACCTGCACCGTCTGGAAGAGGCGGAGAAACGTGACCACCGCAAGTTGGGCAAGCAGTTGAACCTGTTCCACCTGCAGGAGGAGGCGCCAGGTATGGTGTTCTGGCATCCGAATGGTTGGACGCTCTGGCAGGAAGTTGAACAGTACATGCGTTCGCAACAGCGCAAGCGCGGTTATCAAGAGATCAAGACGCCGCAGGTTGTTGAACGCACGCTCTGGGAGAAGTCCGGTCACTGGGACAAGTTTCATGAGCAGATGTTCACTACACACTCGGAGAGCCGTGATTTCGCTGTTAAACCAATGAACTGCCCCTGTCACATTCAGGTGTTCAACCAGGGGCTGCGCTCCTACCGCGATCTGCCGCTGCGTATGGCTGAGTTTGGCTCTTGCCACCGTAATGAGCCTTCAGGCGCACTCCACGGCATCATGCGTGTGCGTGGGTTCGTGCAAGATGATGGTCACACCTTCTGTGCCGAGGACTCGATTCAGCCTGAAGTGGCAGAGTTCATCGACTTTCTACATGAGGTTTATGCTGACTTCGGTTTTAGTGACATTATCTACAAGCTATCGACCCGTCCGGAGCAGCGAGTTGGCTCTGACGAAGTTTGGGATAAAGCTGAAAAAGCTTTGGCTGACGCTCTGGATGCTGCCGGTCTGGATTGGGAAGAGCTGCCAGGTGAAGGTGCGTTCTATGGTCCAAAGATCGAATTCTCGTTGCGTGACTGCCTAGGCCGAGTATGGCAGTGTGGTACAATTCAGGTCGATTTCTCGATGCCAGGGCGCCTTGATGCACAGTTTGTGAACGAAAAAGGCGAGCGTGAAACGCCAGTTATGTTACACCGTGCTATCCTTGGTTCGTTCGAACGATTTATCGGAATTCTGATCGAGCACTATGCTGGCGCATTGCCAACTTGGTTGGCTCCGGTACAGGTTGCGGTGATGAATATCACCGATAATCAGGCTGAACATGTAAAAAATGTTAAAGAACGCCTTGAAAAATCGGGTATTCGTGTGGTTGCGGACTTGAGAAACGAGAAGATCGGCTTTAAAATCCGCGAGCGAACTATTCAGAAGATCCCATACTTACTTGTTGTAGGTGACAAAGAGGTCGAATCTGACGCGGTGGCTGTACGTACCCGCACCGGAGAAGATCTGGGAACACTGAGCGTTGACGCCTTTGCTGATATGATCACTGGTGAAGTGAACCGCAAAGGTCGCAGCGAATAATCAATCTCTAGGAGATATAGCTATCAGACGTGATAATCGTCGTGGCGCTCGTGCAAACTTGCCGCCGATTAACGAAAATATTAAAGCGCGTGAGTGCCGCCTAATCGGCGCTGACGGTCAACAGGTTGGTGTGGTTTCTATGCCAGAAGCCCTCCGCATTGCGGGTGAAGCAGAGCTGGATCTAGTTCAGATCTCAGACGCTGATCCTATAGTCTGTAAGGTTATGGACTACGGCAAGCACCTGTATGAGCAGAAGAAACGTGCATCTGAGGCGAAGAAGAAGCAGACTCAGATGCAGGTTAAAGAGATTAAGTTCCGTCCAGGGACTGAAGAGGGGGATTATCAGGTAAAACTACGCAACCTGATACGTTTCCTTGAAGGTGGAGATAAGACCAAAATCACTATCCGCTTCCGCGGACGTGAGATGGCTCACCAAGAGCTCGGAATGGAGCTGTTGGAGCGAGTTGAGAAGGATCTAGTTGAACTGGGTACAGTTGAGCAGCGTCCTAAGCTCGAAGGCCGTCAAATGGTGATGGTTTTAGCTCCTAAGAAAAAGTAGTCGGAATCTCTTCCAAACCCGCGTTTACACCCTTGGGTGTGAGGGCGGGTTTTGTACGTTCCGATAGATAACTAACGAATGCGTGGAGTAGTGAAATGCCAAAGATTAAATCTGTCCGCGGTGCGGCCAAACGTTTCAAAAGAACTGCTAATGGCTTCAAGCACAAGCAGTCTTTCCGTAGTCACATCTTGACCAAGAAGAGCACTAAGCGTAAGCGTCAGCTTCGCCCAATGCTTCAGGTTCATGCAGCTGATCAGGCTCTGATCAAGCGCATGCTGCCATACATTTAATTGGTTACGAATTAAGCGAATAGGAAGGACTAAATATGCCTCGCGTAAAACGTGGTGTACAAGCTCGTGCACGTCACAAGAAAGTATTGAAACAGGCTAAAGGTTACTACGGCGCTCGTAGCCGTGTATTCCGAGTTGCCAAACAGGCTGTCATCAAAGCAGGTCAGTATGCTTACCGCGACCGTCGTCAGCGTAAGCGTCAATTCCGTGCTCTGTGGATTGCGCGTATCAACGCAGCAAGCCGCATTAACGGCCTCTCTTACAGCCGTCTGATCGCTGGTCTGAAAAAGGCTAACGTTGAGATCGACCGTAAAGTACTGGCTGATCTGGCTGTTCATCAGCAGGCAGCGTTTAGCGCTGTTGTTGAGAAAGCTAAAGCAGCACTGGCCTAAGACCTTTCGACCCCCTCTCTGCGAAGAGCGGGAGGTTGATAGATCGACACAGATAGGGGAAGGGTGCATGCTCTTCCCCTATTTTTGTTTTAGGCGCTTTTTTGAACAACTCCCCAACTCAAAGTGGAGCTACAAATGGAAAATCTTGACGCCCTAATGGCGGAAGGAAAAGCCGCTGCCCTAGCGGCGACTGATGTAAAAACGCTAGATGAAGTACGCGTTCAATACCTGGGTAAGAAGGGGCACCTTACCCAGTTGTTGAAAGGATTGGGTAAGCTCTCCAATGAGGAGCGTCCGGCTGCTGGTGCTCGTATTAATGAGGCTAAAGAGGCCGTCTCTGAGGTACTTAACGCGCGCAAGGCAGAACTTGAGAATGCTGCACTCGAAGCCAAACTAGCCGCTGAGACTATTGACGTAACCCTACCGGGTCGTCAGACGGAAGTTGGCGGTCTGCACCCAGTTACTAAAGTAATGGAGCGTATTGAAGCCTTCTTCAGTCGCATCGGCTACTCAATAGAAGAGGGGCCTGAGATCGAAGATGATTACCACAATTTCGAGGCTCTCAATATTCCCGGGCATCACCCAGCCCGCGCAATGCACGATACCTTCTACTTCGATGCACACCGTCTGCTGCGGACGCACACCTCACCGGTGCAAGTACGTACCATGGAGGCGCAGAAACCACCGATTCGTATCATCTGTCCGGGTCGTGTTTACCGTTGCGACTATGATCAGACTCACTCACCTATGTTCCATCAGGTAGAGGGCCTTATCATTGATAAGGGCATCAGCTTTGCTGACCTTAAAGGCACTTTAGAACAGTTCCTCAAAGAGTTCTTTGAGGAAGAGGTGAAGGTGCGTTTCCGTCCCTCATACTTCCCATTTACTGAGCCTTCTATCGAGGTTGATATCGACCGTGGTGATGGTAAGTGGTTGGAAGTGCTCGGTTGCGGCATGGTGCACCCTAAAGTGCTACAGATGTCAGGTATCGACCCTGAAGAGTACACCGGATTTGCTTTCGGTATGGGTGTGGAGCGTTTTGCTATGCTGCGTTACGGCGTAGATGATCTGCGACTCTTCTTCGAAAATGATCTGCGCTTCCTCGGCCAGTTCAACTAAGCGCCGGGAGTAGGAAAGTATGAAATTCAGTGAACAGTGGTTACGTGAGTTGGTGCAGCCTGAGCTTGACGCGCAGGCGCTAGCAGACCAGTTGAGCCTTGCCGGCCTCGAAGTTGACGATGTCGACTCGGTGGCAAGTGAATTTAGCGGTGTTGTCGTAGGCGAGATCCTCTCGGCTGAGCAACACCCCGATGCTGACAAGCTGCGTGTTTGTCAGGTAAGCAATGGTACAGAGACCTTCCAGGTGGTGTGTGGTGCCCCCAACGCCCGTGGTGGTCTGAAAACAGCCTTTGCGATGGTCGGTGCAAAACTACCCGGCGACTTCAAAATTAAGAAAGCTAAGCTTCGTGGAGTTGAGTCCATGGGGATGCTCTGTGCAGAGGATGAACTCGGTTTGTCTACTGACCACGGCGGCATCATGGAGCTGGCTGGCGATGCTCCTGTAGGCCAGGATATCCGTGAGTACCTCAACCTCAATGACATGATCATCGACGTTGATCTCACACCTAACCGCGGTGACTGTTTAGGTATGATCGGTATGGCGCGCGAAGTTGGCGTGCTAAACAAAGTTGCCGTCGCCGAGATCGACTGTACGCCAGTTCCCGCGACAATTGACGATAGCATCAATATTGAGCTGCAGGCGCCAGCTGCCTGCCCACGTTACCTCGGCCGTATTATTCGTAACATTAACATCAATGCACAGACTCCACGTTGGATGGTAGAGCGTCTTGAACGCTCGGGTGTCCGCTCCATTGACCCTGTCGTTGATGTAACTAACTACGTTCTGCTTGAGCTTGGTCAGCCTATGCACGCCTTCGACCTGAACAAGCTCGAAGGCGGTATCCGTGTTCGCATGGCTGAACAGGATGAGCCGCTGCAACTGCTGGACGGTTCTGAAGTTAAACTCAACGCCGATACCCTGGTTATAGCTGATCATAAAAAAGCCGTAGCGATGGCTGGCATTATGGGTGGCGGTAACTCTGAGGTTTCTGAAGATACCAAAGATATCATGCTCGAGTGTGCCTACTTCGATCCGATCTCGATTGCTGGACGGGCACGTAACTACGGTATGCACACCGACGCGTCGCACCGCTATGAGCGTGGTGTTGACTGGCAGCTACAGGCGCGCGCTACGGAGCGTGCGACGGCACTGTTGCTTGATATTGTGGGTGGTGAAGCGGGCCCTGTGGTTGAAGCCGCTGACAAGGATCACCTGCCGGGTGCAGTAACACTGACGCTGCGCCACGAGCGAGTGACAGCACTGCTGGCACTGGAGATTCCTGCTGCAGAGATCGAAGAGATCCTGACACGTCTAGGTCTTCAGCTTTCGCCAATGCAGAGTGGTGTCTGGACAATTGCGGTGCCAAGTTACCGCTTTGACATTAGCATTGAAGAGGACCTGATTGAAGAGATCGCGCGTGTCTATGGCTACAACAACCTGCCGTCGAAGACACCGCGTGCTGAATTGCCACTTCCAAGTATCAAAGAGGCGCAAGTAGGTGTGGGTCAGGTGCGTCGTCACCTTGTGGCTCGTGGTTATCAAGAGGCTATCACTTACAGCTTTATCGAGGCGGGTTTAGCGAAACAGTTTGATGATGAGCACGAAGCGGTTGCCCTAGCTAACCCTATCTCTGCCGAGATGGCGGTAATGCGCACCACCCTCTGGGCTGGCCTAAGCAAAGCTGTAGCCTACAACCAAGCGCGGCAGCAGAGCCGCGTGCGCCTGTTCGAGATCGGTCAGCGATTCGTTGAGAAGGACGGTGAACTGTCTCAGACCAACACGCTTGCAGCTATCATTACGGGTAACCGCCTACCTGAGAGCTGGATGGGCAAGAGCGATAAGGTCGACTTCTTCGATATCAAGGGCGACCTTGAATCGCTGCTAGAGATGGCTGGCGATCCTGAATCTTACACCCTGGTTGCAGATAAGCACATCGCTCTGCACCCTGGCCAGTCGGCGCGTATTGAGCGTAACGGTAAGTCTGTCGGTTGGATCGGCGCAATGCACCCATCGCTGCAGAAACAGTTGGATCTTGCGGGTCCTGTTTACCTGTTTGAAATTGAGCTGGCTGAACTTCTCGAGGGTAAATTGCCGCGCTTTAGTTCGCTCTCTAAATTCCCTGAATCACGCCGAGATCTGGCGATGGTAATTGACCAGCAGGTTGGCTTCGATGCGGTGCGCACAATCGCCAAAGAGCAGGGCGGTGAGTTCCTCAAAGATGTCATCCTTTTTGACGTATATACAGGGCAAGGTATTGAAGCAGGACGAAAAAGTTTGGCACTCGGCTTGACGTGGCAGCACCCTTCGCGCACTCTTAACGATGAAGAGATCAACGCATCGGTCGCTGCAGTCGTTGCTAGCCTAACCAACGACCTAGGGGCTGTACTTAGAGACTAAGGCTTGCTTAGGGTGAGCCGTCAAACAGAAGAAGGTGATGGCATGAGCTCGTTGACGAAAGCAGATATGGCAGAGCGCCTGTTTGAGGAGCTGGGTCTTAATAAGCGCGAAGCTAAGGATATGGTTGAGTCCTTCTTCGATGAAGTTCGCGCTAGCCTGTCGCACAACGAGCACGTCAAACTTTCGGGCTTCGGTAATTTCGACCTGCGCGACAAACGTCAGCGTCCAGGTCGAAACCCTAAGACCGGCGAAGAGGTGCCTATCTCGGCACGCCGAGTAGTCACCTTCCGGCCAGGTCAAAAGCTAAAAGAGCGCGTTGAGATCTATGCAAGAACAGTCGCAGACCCAAGCTGACGAGGAGGCGATCCCCTCTAAACGCTACTTCACCATCGGTGAAGCTAGTAAGTTGTGCGATCTCAAACCTCACGTCCTGCGCTATTGGGAGCAGGAGTTCGACCAAATTAATCCAGTTAAACGGAACAACCGTCGCTACTACCAGCGCCAAGACCTTCTTCTGATCCGTCAGATTAAAGGCCTACTATACGAGCAGGGCTTAACCATAGCCGGAGCTCGTCAATGGCTCTCTGGTGACGCCGCAGATGACGACAACTCACGCTACCGCCAACTCCTACGCCAAACCATCACGGAACTTGAGTTAATTCTAGAAAACTTGAAGCCCAAACGCTGATAAAAGCTTCACACAATCAATCTCTTAAGGTAATATCCCCAGCTCTTTCGGAACGTAGCGCAGCCTGGTAGCGCACTGTCATGGGGTGTCAGGGGTCGGAGGTTCAAATCCTCTCGTTCCGACCATATTAAAAAGAAAAGGGCCGCTCATAGAGCGGCCCTTTTCTTTTTAACTCGCCGAAGGCGAGAGGCTTTCCGAGTTATTTATCAAGGTTCACAAAATTGCCTGGAGCAATTTTGGACAGCCGAAGGCTGGCCCCGAAGGGGCGAATACCAGGGATGGTATTCGCAATTCCGATCAATAATTACGCGCCGCCCCCCACGAGCACTCAGATGAGCCCCCTAGCCTCTCAACCACTACCCCATCTCCACAGCCCAATGCTAAGCTTCCTAGAAACACTTCCGAGCAAAACCCATGTCCCAAGAAGCCGCCATCTCTTTCTTTATCGCTGTACTGATATTCGGCGTTACACCGGGTCCCGGAGTCTTTGCCATCTTGGCACGCGGACTGGCCTCGGGAGCCGGCGCCTGCTTCTGGCTAGCCTTTGGCATGACAATTAGCGATATGCTCTATCTGATCGCAGCCTGTCTCGGTTTGGCCATTATTGCCACTCACTGGGGTGAAGTTTTTACGGTTATCCGCATTGTAGGTGCAATCTATTTGATCTACCTCGGTTACAAAATGTGGACAGCA
>JABXHP010000263.1 GCA_013373575.1 Oceanospirillaceae bacterium
AGCAGCGCTTGGCGGCTGCGCAGAATAAGCGCCATAAACACCACTGCGCCCATTGCAAGAAGCAAAACGGCCGCGGCACCCAGTATAAGATTAGGGTGAGTATCCCAAAGCGTCTTCTGCTGGTTATAGATCTCTGCTTCGGTGGGTAGCTTATCGGTAGTGATGCTCCAGCGTTGCAGGGCAGCGGCATCAAGTTTGAGAGTTCCTAGGTGTTCAGTGGCTGCGCTTGGTTTGCTATCAACCATGGCAGCAATCATAAGCTGTGCCACTTTTTCTGCGTCTAGAACATGGCCTCCAACGACTCCGGGAATGAGCAGGGTAGAGTAGGTTACAAATACCGGCACCTGGGTTCGTTTCAATAACTCTTGCAGAACGGCACGTGGATTCCTAATCTCGCCCCGAGCATCTTTGAGCATGACCGCATAGGAGATAGCGCCGGTTTTCGGCAGGGATTCAGCACGCTTAAACATCTGTTCGAAGCTCAGTGCATCTGAGGCAAGGGTAAGCTCTGCATGGGTTGAACTTAGTTCGGCTGCTGCACTCTTGACGATCGGCAGTGAGGAGATAAGTAGGTGTTCGCTCAGGTTCGGTAGCAGGTAGGTAACATCACGAACATGTTGCTCCAGCGAGTTATCCGACCCTAGGTTTGCTAAATCAGGGAGTTCTCCGTTTCCCAGAATGGCTATCTTTTTCGACCCCGGTAGCAGGGTGGGCAAGGCGCCGTGCAGATAGTTCGCCGCCACGTGCTCAAAGGCGATCACTAGGTCGATATCGACCTTCGCATATTTTGAGTTGATCCGCTCAACCCAAGTCTGCGAGTTAGGAAGTTCTTTCAGCTTAGTGAAACTGAGGCTCTCCTCAAACAGGCTCTCAACCCCCGGAGTGCTATTTCTCGCCGTCCGGAGTGCCGCAGCCACTTCTGCCGTCCACGGCTGTTGCATATCGGCACCCCAGATAACGAGCACATTTTTCGCTACAGAGGCTGGGGAGTAACTAAGTAGCGCTGCCAGCAGAACCATCCACAAGCTTGTACCGAATCCTGTCCATTTAGTTCGCATCGCTAGAAATATCCCTATTATTGTAAATATGTCTGTTATTCTGAACATAAATTGCAAATTTAATAACATAAATAGCAAATTTAATGCCAATATGACTTTTGTGACAATGTTTTTCGAACCCATCTGCTCACAGGTTGCAAACAATTGGCTTGAACTGTAACTCAAGGCAGCAGTGGGGCAATGTGCGGGTTTCTATTCTTAACTCTTGTGTCGTCTTGCGAGTGGCTTAGAGCCAGCCTTTGTGTTTAAAGAATAGGTAGGGTGCGATACCAGATACCACCATCGCGCCGAGTGCCATCGGGTAGCCACCGCTCCACGCTAGCTCTGGCATATGCGCGAAGTTCATACCATAGATGCTGGCTACCAGGGTGGGTGGTAGAAATACCACAGCAGCGATAGAGAAGGTTTTGATGATCTGGTTCTGACGGATGTTGATAAAACCAAGGGCTGCGTCCATCAGGAAGTTGATCTTCTCAAACATAAAGGTGGCGTGTGACATGAGCGTGTCCAAGTCGCGCAGCATCTCACGACACGCCTCCTGCTCCTCTGCTTGGTTGCGGATGTGACGCATCAAGAAGGAGATAGAGCGTTGGGTATCCATGAGGCAGAGACGGATTTTACCGTTTGAGTCCTCTAAGCGCGCGAGGCGATCTAGCGCCTGCTGTTGGCCACCACTAGTCTGAGTCTCCAGTACATCATGGCCGATCTCCTCAAGTTCGGTATGGAGATCTTCTAGCTGGTCTGCGAGGTTGTCCACCTTCTGAGTGAATATAGTGGTAAGCAGCTGCAAGGCGCTGTGCACTTCCACCCACTTGCGGCGCGCACGTAGGCGCATTAAACGGAAGTCAGCTAGGTCGACATCATGGATGCTCAGTAGGCGGTCTGGGGTTAGCGTAAAGGCCACAGTGGTTGTCTGAAAGCGCCCCTCGCTTTGTGTCAGAAAGAGCGAGTGGACATGAATATCTCGGCCCTCTATGAAGTAGCGCGCGCTCGACTCGATCTCCTCTACTTCATCCGCCTCTGGCAGTGCCTGGGGATAAGCTTGCTCGACAAGTGCACGCTCTGAGTCGCTGGGGTCCTGCAGATCTATCCAGTAGAGAGACTCAAGGTGCTCAAGTAGATCAGCAGACTCTAGCTCGCTCTCGCGCAGTTTGTTCTGCTCAATGGTGAAACAACGTAGCATCGCTGCACCGCCTCAATTTAGATGGCTTGTGCCAAAGTATAGAAGAGGTAGCCGGCGTAGGCTGCATAGGCCGTAATTAGCAGAGCCCCCTCAATACGATTGATTCGTCCGCGACCCAGTACACCGTACCCAAGCACAAATAGCGAGACCGTAAGGCCTGCCATTACTGTCCAGTCGCGGTATAGTACTTCGCTACCCACACCAAGGGGCTGGATAGCGCCGGCAATCCCGACAACTGCTAGGGTGTTAAAAAGATTGCTGCCGATAACGTTACCGATGGCAAGGTCGTGTTCGTTCTTACGCACCGCAATAATGGAGGAGGCAAGTTCCGGCAGCGATGTGCCGATTGCGACGATGGTCAAACCGATAATGAGATCACTGACACCGAGCGCCGAGGCGATATCAACAGCGCCCCAAACGAGCAGTCGCGAACTGGCAATCAGTAGTGCCAGGCCAATAAAGAGCCAAACCAGCGCGCGCCCGATCGGCATGGAGTCCTCTTCAAGCTCATGGGCGACATCATCAGCAAGGGCATCTTTGGGCTGGCGCATCCCCCGCCAGATAGACCAACCCATAATGACAAAGAAGAGCCCAAGCATAATCCAAGCGTCTGTGCGGCTGATCTCTAGGTCATAGAGTAGGGCGCCCACCACCAGCGTTGCCAGCATCAGAACTGGTAACTCCGCCTTAAGAATGCGTGACTGCACGGTGATAGGGGCTAGAATGGCTGTCAGGCCGAGAATTAAGGCGATATTGGTAATATTTGAACCAAAGCCGTTGCCCAGCGCCAGGCCGGGGTTACCTTGCATCGCCGCCAACGCAGAGACCACCATTTCGGGGGCCGAGGTCCCGAAGCCGATTATCACCATGCCTATCAGAAGGGTTGGCATTCCTAGATGCTTAGCCGTTGCGGCCGCCCCGTCAACGAAGCGATCTGCACTCCAAACCAGTACCACTAAACCCGCTATTACCGCCAATATTGGCCACAACATCAAATACCCCAGAGCGTCAGAAAATCGATTGCTGATATTCTAGCGGAAACCCCCAACCGTTACAGCGTACAGCCCGACTATTTTCACCACCCTAAGCGCTTGAGCTTTAAGAAAAAGCTGATACAATGCCGCCCTCACTCGCTACCGGCCGCCCGGTAGACACACCAGTTTAGGTCAGGTGTCCGAGTGGTCGAAGGAGGTCGCCTGGAAAGCGGCTGTACGGCAACGTACCGAGGGTTCGAATCCCTCCCTGACCGCCAATA
>JABXHP010000266.1 GCA_013373575.1 Oceanospirillaceae bacterium
AATAATTGGATTTAAATGAGCTTTGTGCCCGAGGCTACAAGCTGTCGTTTTGCCGTCGATTGCATGATCAGTCCTACCCCCAAGCATATCACCGACAAAACCCTCGAGGCCGACCATACCAAGTAGTGATGTAGACCAAGGAATAGCCGCAAGTGCGCCTTTTCGATACCAGATCTTCTTGTACACAATAATGACCGATATATCCGGGGGTGCTGCGCTGTCGTAAAGAACCCCAGTTCCGGGAGCCCAAAAACAAGGCTGTAAAAAAGTGTGTACAAGCGTGTTTCAGCCTACACTCACTAGGGAGCCCGCAAAATTTGGCCTTGATTGAAAACCGACTTTAGGTCCGAGGCTGCAGCGACCTATTCGCAGGATCCCTAGAGTGGCTATTAAATTATGAGTGTATTTGAATGTCGAACTCACGTGTGCTGATATGGATCGGCTTAACTGTATTTTTCGCTATGTTGATACTTGGCTGGCAAAAACTGCGGCAGAACGTAGATTTGAATGCACAAAAGGCCTTTGATGTCTTGGTTAACCACGAGAGGGATCTTCTTGTTACTCGAATGGAGGATTATGAACGAGTACTCAGAGGAACCCTTGGGCTCTTTTCAGCAAGCGAGACTGTCAACCGCAGTGAGTGGGAAGCCTATTATCAAGCACTGCAGCTAGAGCTATCTCTGCCTGGAATCCAAGGGCTGGGATACTCTGTTATATTCCCAAAGTCTGAATTAGCGGAGTTGGAAGATCAAGTACGCGCCGAAGGCTATCCCGAGTTCTCCGTCTATCCAGACACGGACAGGTCTATCTACAGTGCAATTGTCTATATCGAGCCTTTTACGGCTCGAAACTTAAGGGCCTTTGGTTACGATATGTATTCCGAGCCCGTTCGCCGAAAGGCGATGGACCGAGCAATTTCAACCACTCTCCCATCTTGGTCAGGCAAGGTACAGCTGGTGCAGGAGCTTGATAACGATATTCAGGCAGGTTTCTTGGTTTACCTTCCGGTCTATAAAAAGGGCTACCCCACGCGATCGGAGATCGAGCGTCAAGAGGCTATACAGGGCTTCGTATACAGTGCTTTCCGTGCTGGAGATATGATGTCACAACTTTTTGAATACCCTGACCGGCAGTTTGAACTGCAGTTGTACGATCAACAAATAGGTCTAGACAACTTGCTTTACAGCACAGTTGAGGCAGTTGAGGAAGCGCATTTAAAAAAAGCTATTGAGATTAAAATCGGCGGTGCAACCTGGATCGCAGTATTTAGTAGCAATCAGCGCTTTGATAATGAACGGAACTACTCTGTCGCAAATCTTTTTCTCGCGGCAGGCATTGTTGTGCTACTTGTCTTGCTGGTATCTCTCGTACTCGATGAACGCCAACGCAAGCGTATTAGTGAGGCCAACCGCACACTTGAGAGTCGCGTCGAAGAGTCTATTGTAATGGCGGAATTAACAGAGCTGTTACAAAGCTGCTCTGACGTTGATGAGGCGTTTGCGGTTATCGCTTCGAGTATGCGCACGTTACTGCCAAGCCTCTCTGGCGTTTGCTACATGCTTAACAACTCAGAGACGCTACTGATTGCTAAACGCAATTGGGGCGAACAGACTTTGTTAGCAGAAACCTGTGCGCCTCACGAATGTTGGGCGGTTAAACGCAGTGTTGTGCATCTCTCCGGTTACAACGGGCTTGCGGAAGTGCGGTGTCATCACCTCAACAGCTCGAGCGAAGCCTTCTGTGCCCCTTTAATAACTCAGGGTAAGTTAATCGGTGTGCTGAGTTTAGTAGCCTGTTCAAGCACTGGTCGAGCATCAACTATTTCGAAGCACGAGAAGGAGTTGATCACATCAGCATCTGAAATAATAAGCCTGGCACTCTCCAACTTAATGTTGAGGGTCTCTCTGCGAGATATGTCCATGAGAGACTCGCTGACTGGCTTGTACAACCGCCGCTTTATGCAAGAAAGTGTGAGCCGAGAGCTCGATAGAGGTCGCAGAACGGGTTCAAGCATAGCTATAGCGATGGTCGACCTTGACCACTTTAAAAACATAAATGACGCCTATGGGCATTCTGCTGGGGATAAAGTACTCAAAGCTGTAGGTGCGCTGATGACGAGTTTTAGGACGGGTTCTGACTATGTTGCCCGTTATGGTGGCGAAGAGTTCTTGTTAGTTCTGACTGATATAGCCCGTGAAGAGGCCGCTAAACGTCTGGAGCATCTGCGAAATTCAGTTGAGGAGTTGAAGACCGAAGCAGAGGGTCAAGTTATAGAAAACATCACTATATCTATTGGCGTCGCCATGTTTCCTCAGATGGGTGAGGACCAAGAAGAGCTATTGAGCAAGTCAGATCAGGCTCTCTATGAGGCAAAACGCAACGGCCGCAACCAAGTCATCTTCTATACTGAAAAGGCCGCTAACACCGATTCCTAGAGTAACCTAATTTAAACAAGCTGATAGCGCTCTAGGGATCTAAAGATTGGTGCAGACAAGACATCTATTAAAGAGTGGGTAAACACCTTAATAGACTGCCCAAAAAATTGGCGCGCCCGGAGGGATTCGAACCCCCGACCAACAGGATCGGAACCTGCTACTCTATCCAGCTGAGCTACGGGCGCATAAATTCTAAGCTAACGCGTGCTTCCCTGTTGGGATAGACTCGTTATATCGCTTACGCGATCTGACGCCGCTACGGGCGTTTGGAAGTCACGCATATTACCCTGTAGAGCCTTGAATGCAAGTGATTGACGTCTTGAATAGTGCGTTTAGTCAAGGTTGAACGCAATCATATTTCGCATGTGCATAATTTGTCGGTATAATGCGCGCAAATTTACTAGTCTGCTGGCTATATAGACGCGTATCTAATGCCGACAGAAACAAAACAAACTATGAGGTCACTTCTGTGAAAACATTGATTGCTAAAGCTTCTGCTGTACTGGGTGTTCTGGCGCTCTCTGCCACTATTCAGGCGGCTA